>CALLZA010001008.1 GCA_937858165.1 uncultured Ardenticatenia bacterium | reverse complement strand
GGTCGATCAGGTCGCTGACGCAGGCCACGGCGGTCGGGCGCGGTGCGTCGGGTAGCGTCAGCAGGTGCGACAGGCCGGCCGCGCCGGTTTGCACCGAGTTCTCGCCGCGGAAGAGCCAGGCCGGGTCGGGGGCGATGCCCGCGGCGCGCAGCCCCTCGGCGTAGCCCTCTTCGCGGTGGGAACCGGCCTTGGAGCCTTCGGGCCAGGTGATGAGGCCAATGCGCCGGTGGCCGCGGGCGGCGAGATGGGCCACGACCTGAGTCATGCCGCTGATGCCGTCCACGTCGGCCCAGGCGAAGGCCCATTCGTCGTTGGCCCGGCCGAAGCTGGCGAACGGGATGTTGTTGGCCAGCAGGCAGGCGATGCGCGGGTCGTTGTCGTTGGTGTTGGCCACCAGGTAGCCGCTGACCTGGCCGCGGCGGTGGAGTTCTTCGTAGACGGCCGTGTCTGTGCGCTGCCCGGCGACGAAGGTCAACAGGTGGTAGCCGGCCTCTTCCAGACTGAGGATGGCCGAGTAGAGGAACTGGTCGAGCACAGGGTGAGAGACGACGCCGCCGGGGTCGTCGAAGCCGTAGCCGATGAGATTGGTCGACTGGGTGCGCAGGTTACGGGCGCTGACGTTGGGGCGGTAGTCCAGCTCGCGAATGGCGGCCAGGACGCGCTCGCGGGTCTCCTGCGGGATGCTGTTGCCGGGTGTGTCGTTGAGGATGAATGACACCGTTGTCTGCGACACGCCGGCCAGACGGGCGACATCGCTCATGGACGGGCGTTTGCTGCGGGTTACTTCGCTCATCGACAGACACCCCATTGCCCAGGTGCGTTGTACTTCCTGAAGCGCAGCGCCCCTTTTGAAGGACATCCTTCCTCATCCTGGCAGCCACCAGAAGGGGCAACGCACCTCAGAAGGTGCGATACACCAGAAGAGTAAATGGTATTAGTAATTCGTATTAGTATTCTACTTCTCCGGGGGTGCTTGTCAATAGGCAATTGCGCCCCTTGTTAACGCCACTTATGGCAATCGGCTTGGCGCGGTTGCTGTTAGGCCTGGCCAACGAGGACGGCTCGGTTGACCACCTTGGCCAAGCTACAAAGGATGTGACCCGGCGACGCCTAACTCCCGAAAAGCGCGGGCTATGTCCCGCCGCTATTGACAACGTGACAGTCGCCATGCTATGCTGCCTCCGCAGTTTGGGATTTGGCAGTTCCTCGGCGCCCCCATCGCGAATCACACTCTAGCCCACGGCACGAGCCGCTGCCAATTTGCGCCTTACCGGGTCCGTCGGGAAGCGCACGCTTCACCGCGGCATACAATCAAGTGGGAGGTTTCTCATGCAACGGAAAGGCTCGTTTAACGGCAGGCTTGCGCTTGTCATCGTGACGCTGCTTAGCGTCCTTCTCAGCAGCGCCCTCGTCCTGGGGGCGCAACCCGAGCGACCGGCTACTCCCAGCAGCCCTGCCGCACCTGCTAGCGCCGACGCCACTCTCGATGACGGCGGCACGGCCGAATTCGGCATCGAATGGATCACCGACTGGCCGGGCACGGCCGACGACCGCGCCAACTGGTACCACTCGGCCAATGGCCTGCGCAACGAACTCAACGGCGCGGGCTGGGTGCAACGCTTCTTCTGGGGCAACGGTCTAGCCTGGGAAGAGGACTTCAAGGGCGCGGCCAACGGCGGCACGGAGCACGTCTGGATCGACACCGTCGATCTGGCCATGATGGCCACCCACGGCTCCAGCGCCTGGGACAGCTTTTGGGGCCGAAGCCTGAGTTCGGTCTATTACAGCACCAACCACGACGATTGGCATCTCTCGCCCGGCGAGGCGTATCGCTCCTATGGTAACGATGACCTGGAGTGGTTGGCCTGGGACTCGTGCAGCGTGCTGCGCGACGACAGCGTGGCCTACTGGTATACGACCTTCGATGGTCTGCACCTGATGCTGGGTTTTGCCAACACCATGTACGTCGTCTACCCTGGCGACGGCGGGGCGTGGGGCGACCAGATGCAGAAAAAAGGATGGTGGATCTTCGGCCACGGGGCGAAGACGGTGACGCAGGCGTGGTTCACGGCCACCGACGACCAGCAGCCCAGCGGCGTGCGCGCGCGCGTGGTGGCCGAGACGCTGGACAACTACAACGACTACATGCACGGTCAGGGCTACCTGAGCGCCGAACCGACCTATGATGGGTACTACTGGTGGTGGGATCATGTCGCGGGCACGCCGCCGCCGGTGCAAGTGCCGGAGGAGTTCGAGCGGTTGCCGGTCTTCCGCATTGTGCCGCCGGAGGTCAATGAGGAGTATGTGCGAAGCATCGGCCAGGTGTTGGGCCTGACATCCGAAGTGCTGGCCGATCCCGACGGCAAGGCTTTCTACATGGTCGGCGGCGACGATGACGAGAAGCAGGTGCGCGTCGATACGGCCACGGGCGCGTTCTACTATCAGGATTTGGGCCAACTGTGGACCGACCCAGAGCGCTCGCGCTCGCTGCCCGGCTCCGAGGAGGAGGCGTTGAGCCTGGTCTTCCAATTCCTGGGCCAGCACGACGGTCTGCCGGGTGTGTTCGAGTTCGATGACCGCATCCCGCCCACGGTCTATCTGGAGACGGCCAGCGAGGGCGCATCGCCGGAGACGATTGCCAACCGGCCGCTGCAAACGAACGACATGCAGTACTCGGTCAGCTTCATGCGGACCGTCGAATATGGCGGCGTGCCTCTATCGGTGGTCGGCCCCGGCTCGCGCCAGAACGTCTACGTCGGCGACGGCGGCGAGATCATCGGCCTTAAGTCTGTCTCTTATACACATCTCCGAGCCCCCGAGACCGTACTAGATATCGTATGCCCTCCTCTGCTTTAAAAAAAAAAAAACACAACAACAACACCACATCCCTGAAGCAACCCCAACATCACTCTACATAATAGCAGACCCTACTACCCTACCATACCTCACTGCGTTCACCTCTACTGTCAAATCACA
>CALLZA010001007.1 GCA_937858165.1 uncultured Ardenticatenia bacterium | reverse complement strand
TATCTGCCATAGAGGCTGCGATAGGGTTGACTAGTATATGCGGTACTGTATCTGAATATATGCTTGCTGGAGACCTGCGTAGGTTGTGCTATGCTTGGATGCCGAGGGTTGTTTTACTTGTTTTTTCAAGCAGAAGACGGCATACGAGATCTAGTACGGTCTCGTGGGCTCGGAGATGTGTATAAGAGACAGCTCCAACTCGGCCGCGACCGTCGCGGGGATCGTGTCGGTGTCCACCAGCAGGATGGGCGACTGACCCTTCCCGGCGACCGGCGCGCCGGACAGCGCATCGGTGAAGACCCGGCCCGAGGCGATATAGACCGTGCCGCCGGATCCCGGATAGGCGTTGGCGACGATTTGCGCCGAGGTCGAGTAGCGATCCCCACCCCACCAACGGTCGACGCGGCCCGACGTGAACTGCATCAGCTCGGCCCGGGTGGCTTCCGTGACGGTCGAGGCGCCGCCGAAGACGACGACCTTGCCCGGATTGAGGCGCGCGAGCTCGGGTGCGCGGACCGCCGGCGCCCCGGCGGCCATGGAGATCATCCGCGCGGCGGGCCGGATGATCGGCGGTGTGCTGGCGACGCTGGTCAACTTCTATAACCCGCAAGCCATCTTCATCGGCGGCGGCGTCAGCGGCATCGGCCACGCCCTTCTCTCTTCGATTCGCCAGGCGACGCTGCGCCGCGCCACCGCCCTCAGCACCCGCCATCTGCGCGTCGAGTACTCCCCCCTGGGCGCGGACGTAGGGGTGATTGGGGGGATTTGGTTGGGACTGGAAAATGTCTTTGCAGAGAAGTGACGAACATGAAAACATTGAACGTTGCTATTATCGGCACTAAATTCATGGGCAAGGCCCACAGCAACGCCTGGGCCAATGCGCCGCGTTTTTTTGAGATGGGCATCCGGCCGGTGCTCAAGGTGGCTGTGGGCACCAATGCCGCAGGGGCGCAACAATTGGCCGACACGTGGGGCTGGGAGGAGGCGTCCACTGACTGGCGCGCCGTCGTCGCCCGGCCCGACATCGACATCGTCGACATCGCCACGCCCACCTATCTCCACGCCGACATGGCCGTCGCCGCGGCCGAGGCAGGCAAGCACGTCTTCCTGGAGAAGCCGTTTGCCCTGTCGGTGGAGCAGGCAGAGCGGATGGTGGCCGCGGTGGAGCGGGCGAATGTTGTGCATTATGTCAACCACAACTACCGTCGCGCCCCGGCCGTGCGGCTGGCCAAGCGGCTCATCGACGACGGTTTCATCGGCCGCATCTTCCACTGGCGCAGCGCCTACCTTCAGGACTGGATCGTCGATCCCTCCTTCCCCCTGACCTGGCACCTGCGCCGGGAGACGGCCGGCTATGGCGCGCACGGCGATCTCGGCTCCCACAGCGTCGATCTGGCCCGCTACTTGCTGGGCGATATCACCGCCGTCACTGGAATGATGGCTAACTTCATCACTGAACGGCCGCTGCCCGGCGCGGGTGCGGCCACGTTCAGCGCCGGCAGCGGCGAAACGACCGAGACCGGGCCGGTGACGGTCGATGACGCCAGCTTCTTCGTGGCCGAATTCGCCAACGGCGCGCTCGGCTCATTCGAGGTGTCGCGCTTCGCCCCCGGCCGCAAGAACTACAACACGTTCGAGGTCTATGGCAGCGAGGGCAGCCTCGTCTTCAACCTGGAGCGGATGAACGAGTTGCAGGTCTTCAGCCGCAACGACCCGGCCTACGCCCAGGGCTTCCGCACGGTGCTGGCGACCGAGGCGGGGCAGCACGACTACATCGCCAACTGGTGGCCGCCGGGGCACATCATCGGCTATGAGCACGAGTTCCACCACGCCGTGGTCGATTTCATGCACGCCATCGAGACGGGCGGCGAGATTCGGCCGAACTTCTACGATGGGCTGGCCGAGATGCAAGTCCTGGGCGCGGCGGCCGAGTCGGCGCGCACCGGGCAGCGAATGTCATTGTAGAAAGAAGAATCCACAGATTTCACAGATTAGCACAGATTTCTTCTTCTGAATCTGTGAAATCTGCGTAATCTGTGGACTTCTTACTGCGGAGTATTATGAAGTACGGCGCGAACACATTCATTTGGGCCGCGCCCTTCAGCACCGCCGCCCATCTGGGGTTGCTCGACCACGTCGCCCGGCTGGGCTTCGACGTGATCGAGGTCGCCTTCGAAGACCCGGCGCTCATCGACCTCGACGCGCTGGGCGGGCGGGCGGCCGACGTAGGGCTGGGTGTGCTGGTCTGCGGGGCGTATGGCCCGGGGCGCAACCTGGTCAGCCCCGATCCGGCCGAACGCGCCGCCACGGCCGCCTACGTGCGCACGTTGATAGACGCCGCCGCCCGCCTCGGCTCGCCCGTGGTTGGCGGCCCGGCCTACGGGGCGGTGGGCAAGACGCCGGCCGCCAACCCGGACGCGCGACAGCGCGAGCGCGACCTGGCCGCGGCCGAGCTGCGCCCGCTGGCGGCCTATGCCGGCGAGCGCGGCGTGCGCCTGGCGCTGGAGCCGCTCAACCGCTTCGAGACTGACCTGATCAACGTCGTCGAGCAGGGGCTGGCGCTGTGTGAGGCCGTCGGCAGCCCGCACGTTGGGCTGCATCTGGACACCTTCCACATGCACCTGGAGGAGCGCGACTCGGCCGCGGCCATCCGCGCCGCCGGCGACCGCCTGTTTCACTTCCACGCCTGCGAGAACGACCGCGGCGTGCCGGGGCGCGGGCAGGTGGAATGGGGCGCTGTGGCCGACGCCTTATTCGACATTGAGTATGACGGCGCGGTGGTCATCGAGAGCTTCACGCCCGAAGTGAAGTCCATCGCCCGCGCCGTCTGCATCTGGCGCGACATCGCCCCCAATCAGGACACAATCGCGGCCGAGGGGCTGGCGTTCCTGCGAGAACTACGACTGCGTTACGAGTGACGAATGAAGAAGCCCTCCCGCAAAGATCGCCAAGGCCGCCAGCACGAGTTCTTCTTTGCC
>CALLZA010001006.1 GCA_937858165.1 uncultured Ardenticatenia bacterium | reverse complement strand
TGTGTGAAGTGTCGTAGCATTGTCTTTCTTAAGACTATTTATAGATGATGTATACTATTTTATTATATGTGTGTACATTGTATGAGTGTGGTAGTGAGTCTACATGGATGTTTGCTTGGCGTGTGTTTTTTTGTTTCAAGCAGAAGACGGCATACGAGATCTAGTACGGTCTCGTGGGCTCGGAGATGTGTATAAGAGACAGTTCCAGGGCCAGAGCGACGACGTCGGCTAGATAGGGTGCGTCTTCGGCGGCCGTCTGGCCCGCCGCGACACGCGCGGCGAACGCCACCCAGGCGCGCTCCTCGGCCGCCCTGGCCTCGCGAGCGGCCAGCGTCTCGGCCACTTTCGTCGCTGGATAAACGGTGATGTCGTCCGGCGCGCCGCTGAAGTACAGGCCATCGGCCACCAGTTGCCACGCCGCCCAGGCCGCCGCCGGGGTGAATTCGCCGTAGGCCAGTTCGGCCAGTTCGGGCAGTGTCGTGTGGCCGCTGTCGAGCAGTTCCCAGGCGGTGACGGGGTCGCCGGGCGGGGTGGGCAGCCGGCGGGCGTCGGCCAGCGGGCCGGGGTGCAGCGCGGCCACGTCCTTGAGGCGTACGTTGACACGCTCGCCGTCGGGCAGCTCGATGGTCAGCTTTTTGTCGCCCGTGGCGCGCACGACGGCCGGCTGCCCCTTGTAGAGAACGAGGCTATTGAGCCGCGTCGTCATCTAGCCGCGCCCTTTGAACTCGTCCATCGTGTGGTTGATGCCGAAGAAAGTCACCACATGATCGAACAAAGCCGGCGGCAGCAGCCGCGTCGGGAAAAGAGACAGGACGAAGGGCGGCATGATGAGCCGGGCCTTGTTCTTTTCGATCGCGCCGACGATCTGGCTGGCAACGTCGTCCGGCTCCATGATGGGCAGCAGGAACGGGAAGCGCGTCTTGACGCCGCGAAACATGCCGGTGTTGATGAAGTAGGGGCAGACGACGGTCGTGCGGATGTCGCGGTAGCCCATACGCTTCAACTCGACACGCAACGACTCGTCGAAGCCAACGGCGGCGAACTTGCTGGCGCTATAGTCGGTCATCCTGGGCACGCCGATCAGCCCGCCGGCCGAGGCGATGGTGACAATGTGGCCGCTGCCCTTGCGGATCATGCCCGGCAGGAAGCAGCGCGTGGTGCGGAAGAGGGCCAGGGTGTTGATGTCGAAGGTGCGGCGGATGGCGTCGTCGGACAGCTCCAGCAGCGGCTTGCCGGAGACGATGCCGGCGTTGTTGATGAGGATGTCCACGTCCCCCTGTTCGGCCAGGACGTGCCGGGCCGTGTCCTCGATCTCCTCGCGGTCGCTCAGGTCGCACTGGTGATAGGCGGCGGCGCGGTAGCCCCAGCGCTCCAACTGATCGGACAGCGCCTCCAGCCCCGGGCGATCGATGTCCCACAGGATGACGTTGCCGCCGCGAGCGGCGATCTTGTGGGCCATCAGGCGGCCGATACCGCTGGCGCTACCCGTGATTAGGACGTTCTTGCCTGCGAAAGTGGTCATTGCGCGTTGCCTCTTGCCGTTGGATTGGCGCCATTATACCTGCTCTGCGGGCTTCGCACCTTCCGCGGTGTGTGCACGTTCTTCCGGCCGGCCCGAGGGAGCAGGAAGGTGCGGCGCACCGGGCGGCGACTGTTTACATACGCTTACCCAACCCTTTACCGACTGTTAACTCTATCCAATTGACCCGCGCCCCCCGATGCGGGTAAGATCGGCCTCATGAATAATAACCGCAACGACATTATGACTGACTATCATATGCACTCTACTTTCAGCATCGATGGTCAGGACACGATCGAGGCGCTCGGCTGGCGGGCTTTGGCCCTGGGCTTCAGCGAGATCGCCATCACCGAGCACGCCGAATGGCACCCTCGCTACGGGGCCGCGTTCGACGCTGACAGTTACTTCGCAGAGATCGCCCGCTGCCGGGCGCTGTTCGCGCCGCAAGGGCTGACGCTCTACAGCGGCGTCGAGTTGGGCAACCCGCACGAGTATGCACGCGAGGCGGCCGACCTGCTGGCCGACTACCCGTTCGACGTGCGCATCGCCTCGCTCCACTGGCTCTATGGCCACAACATCCACGACGCGGTCTGCTTTGCCGGGCGCGAGCCGCTGGACGTGTACGCCGACTACTTCGTCGCGCTGGGCCACATGGCGGCCGACTTCTCGGCCATCGACGTGGTGGCCCACTTCGACCGCATCCTGTGGCGCGGTGCGCTGCTGGGCGCGCCACTGGCGCCGCGGGCCATCGAAGGCGTGGTGCGCGACGCCCTGGCGACCATCGCCTGGCGCGGGCTGGCGCTGGAGCTGAACACACGCCTGCTGAACAACGTGCCCAACTGGCGGCCGGCGCTGACGACGATGCTGCGCTGGTATCGCGAAGAAGGCGGCCGGCGGGTCGTCGTCAACTCCGACGCCCACCGGGTCGGGCAGATGGGGGCCAACCTTGACCTGGCCGCGACTGTCCTGCGCGACGCCGGCCTGACCGCGGCCACCCTCCAACCCGCCACGGCTCTCGCCTTCTAAAAGAAGAACCTCACGCCAGGACGCCAAGAGCGCCAAGCTCAGAAACCTTCTGAGCTTGGCGTTCTTGGCGTGAGGTTCTCTTCTTTTGTTCCTTTGCGCCTTGGCCCCTTAGCGCCTTGGCGTGAGCGCCTTAGCTCTACTCCACCGTCACGCTTTTGGCCAGGTTGCGCGGCTGGTCTACGTCCGCGCCGCGGCGCACGGCGATGTGGTAGCTCAGCAGTTGCAGCGGCACGACGTTGACGATGGGCGCCAGCAGCGGCGGCGCGGCGGGCACGCAGGTGACCGTGTCGGCCTCCCTCCGAATCGCCTCGCCCCCCTCCGTCGCCCGAGCGATGACCACCCCACCGCCCGCCCTCGCCTCCTGCCCCCGGGCGCGCCCCTCTCCGCCCAGGGCGTCTTTGTGGCGGACGGCCAGAGCCGGCACGGAACGCCGG
>CALLZA010001005.1 GCA_937858165.1 uncultured Ardenticatenia bacterium | reverse complement strand
GGCGCTCGTTGAGAGTGCTTTGTATCTTATGCTCCTGTTTGCTGATATCGTCTTGTTGAATACTGGTGTGTTTGAGTGTTGATGTGGTTTGTTTTGCTAAATTAGTATTTCTGAGTCAACTTGATTTTTTTTTTGCAAGCAGAAGACGGCATACGAGATCTAGTACGGTCTCGTGGGCTCGGAGATGTGTATAAGAGACAGACCTCTTCCTGGTCGGTTCCCACCAGCACCGAGACGAGGTCGGTATCGACCACGTCGGCCAGCACGACGGTTGGTTCTTCGATGAGCAGTTGGCGCATACTGATCGTGCCCGCCAGCCGACCGTGGCGATCGACGACGTAGGCATCGTAGATCTCCTCGGCGTCGGGCTTCCAATCGCGCAGAGCGGTCAGAGCCTCGGCGACGGTCATGCGCCGGCCGAGGGCCAGAAAGTCGGAGGTCATCAGGCCGCCGGCGCTGTCTTCGGCGTGGAGCAGCAGCGGCCGAACCTCGGCCTGGTCCTCCAGGTGGTCGAGGACGAACGCCCGGTCGTCCGGCTCCAGTTCGCCGATGAGGTCGGCGGCTTCGTCCGGCTCCATCTCGTCGATGATGCGGGCGATGGTTTCGCGGGGCAGGGTGGCGACGATGTCGGCGGCGTCTTCGTCGTCCAGCTCTTCCAGAATGTCGGCCGCGTCCTCCGGATCAAGCCGGGGCAGCAGGACTGTTTGCTGTTCGTCTTCCAGTTCGTAGAAGAGGTCGGCCTGATCGGGCGCGCGTAGGGCTTCCAGCGCGGCGACGGCCCCGGCGACGTCGTCGTGTTCCAACGACGCCCGGACCTTGACCAGGACATCTTCCAGGTCTGTGTACAGCATGGGACACCTCCAAGAAGCTTGGCTCCCTGGAGGCGGAGTGCGGGGGCAGAACGCCAACCAGGGGCTAGTTATTCGGTTGACGGCGGTGGCGTCTGTCTATGACTACCGCCAGGTTCTGCTTTATCGTTCACGGATTACTCCATAGTGGGTGAAGCGCACTCGAGCCGCGCTTCCGGCATGGCGCAGGGCTTTCGCGGCCCGGCGCGTCTGTTAGTTTACGCCGGTGGCGCGGTTTGTCAAGCGGCGACTGAAGAGTAGTAGACCTGAGAGGTCGGCGGAGCGTGCTCTGCCGACCTCTCAGGCCTGGATCAACGACACTAGTCGTCCTCTTCTTCGTGCGCCTCCCCGTCGCCCCCGCCGCTGGTGGGCGAGAGCGCGGCCGTGGCCGCCAGCCCCTCGGCCAGCGCGGCGCGTTCGGCGTCGGTCAATCGCGCCTCGGGATGAGTCAGCAAAAAGCTGCGCAGCGGCATCTCCCCTTCCAGCACCGTCTCGCCCATCTCTTCGACCTCGTCGCCTTCTTGGCTCCGGTTCCAGTCGGAGAAGTTAAGGTACTCGCGCCCTTCCACCACGTGGCGCTGCGTCAGCCAGCTAATGGGGGCGACGTTGGTGTAGAAGGGCCAGGCGGTTTCGTTGCTGTGGCAGTCGAAGCACGCCCGCTGGGCCAGTTCCCGCGTCTGCGGGCTGTCCCAGTTTGGCTCAGCGACGACGGGCGGGTTGTTGTGGGCGCGGCCATAGGGCACCAGTTGAATGAGCAGGAAGCCCGCGGCCAACACAGCGACAAAAATCAGAATCAACTTGCGAAACTTCATGGTTTTTTGCTCCCTCGCGGCGCGATTGCCCGCAATCGCGCCGCTAACGTACGACAAAAAGGACGGCGTACTCGTCGCGATAGATCTCTTCCAGCGCCGGGTCGTCGGCCGCGGCGCTGAGAAACGCCTCGTGGTTCAGGTCGCTGAAAACGTAGGCCGCGCCGAAGCGGTCGCGGATGGCTGCGCCGGGGGCGGCGACGCGGCCGCGGGTGATGTCCACCCATTCGTCGTACAGCGCCTCGTCGTGAAGTTGCATGAACGTCGGGTCGAGGCCGTTGATGTAGCGCAGGTGGGGGGCGTAGAAGAACTGGCGGGTGAAGTCGTCCCAATCCGTCTGGAAGACGAGTGACCCCGGCGGCGCTTCGGCGCGCAGCCACAGCATCGCCTCGGCGTAGAGATCGCCCGGCTTGGCGTCGGCCACCAGCGCCCGCGCGTCGCGCACGGTCAGCGCCAGCAGCCCGGCCAGGGTGAGCGCCGCCACGGTCGGGGCCAGCCGTCGCCACGGCCGCCCGGCTGCTGGTTGCGCCAGCCAGCCGCGCACCAACGGCGCGGCGGCAAAGGCCAGGAAGAGGAGGGCGAGGAGCGGGAAGTACTCCACGAAGCGGCGCGAACGGAAGAGCATCAGCCCAAAGACGCCGACCAGGCCCAGCCCGACCAGCGAGGCCAGGTCGATGCGCTCCTCGCGCCAGCCCAGGGCCAGCGCGCCCACCAGCACGGCGGCCAGCGCCGCGCCGGAGTTCTGCACCAGCGTCCACGACTCATAGGGCGACCACTCGTTGCCGACCGGCACGGCCGATTCGCCCACCTTGGGCAGCAGGTGGCCGACGATGAAGACGACGTTCTCCGGGAAGTACGGGTTGACGATCACGCCCAGGGCGATGCCCAGCAGCGGATAGAGCAGCGCCGCCCAGGCCACGCGCCGCTCCAGCAGGAACACGGCCACGACGTAGACCCCGGCCACGACCAGCAGCAGTGGGAAGGCGTTGTAGAACCAGACGAAAACGAAGCCCAGCGGGACCAGTGCCTTGTGTCGCCCGGTCAGCAGCCAGTGGATGGCCAGCACCAGAATGATGACCGCGCCGGACTGGGCGCGCACCATGCTCATCCGGTAGAGGAACGCCTCTGACACGGCGAACAGTCCCAGCGACCAGGCCGCGGCGTAGGGCACGCGTTGGCCGCGCAGCAGCCACCAGACGGCCACGACGGCCAGCGCCGGCAGCAGCACCGTGGCCATCTTCGCCCCCTGGGTCAGCGCCGCGCCGCCGTCGGCTGCCGGATCGGTCGCGGCGAACGGGACAAGGAGTAGGTGGAACAGCAGGTGGTGGTCGTAGTAGTCGGCGGCGTTGAGGATGGTGTAGGGCAGGGCGTTGAAGGGCGGCTTCAGTCCCTCCTGACGAATCAGCTGGGCCATCTTGATGTGGTAGTAGCCGTCGTTGCCGACGATGCCCGGCGTGGCCCACTGGATGAGGGCGAAGAGGGCCGCGGCCAGCAGGAAGAGGGCCGACGCGGTCAACAGCTCCGCCCGGTGCGCGACGAGGATCGGCCGCAGCGAACGGCGCGCCGGCTTCAGGGGGCGTGGGGCATCGACCGCCGGCTGGTGGGTGTTGTTGTGTGGTGTGGTCACGCCCGTTCGGTCTCCTGCGGCCGGCAAAGGCCGCGGTCAATCGCCGTTGTCGTTCTCGTTGCCATTATCGTTGCTGTTATCGCTGTCTCTTATACACATCTCCGAGCCCACGAGACCGTACTAGATATCGTATGCCGTCTTCTGCTTGAAAAACAAAAATTCACAACATGCGCGTTAAAGACTTCCGTTAGCAGACCAACAGCCGCATACTAGTCACATATGTGTAGTCCTCCTGCATCCTACACACCAAAGACTAGCATAACTAGACTACAAACGCTACATACAAACAG
>CALLZA010001004.1 GCA_937858165.1 uncultured Ardenticatenia bacterium | reverse complement strand
GGGCCGGGAAGCCTCTACACCAGCATCTTGCCCAATCTGTTGGTGGGTGACTTGGCGGAGGCGTTGCGCCATTGTCGGGCAAAGGTGGTCTACATTTGCAATCTGGCCACTCAACCGGGCGAGACGGACGATTACACGGTTGCAGATCACGTCCATGCCATCCTGCGGCACGTGTCGCGCGACTTGCTGGACATGGTGGTGGCTAATGACACATATTCCATCCCGGCCGCTGCCGCAGGGGGGGGTGTGGGCGGTGGTTGTGGGGGGGCGGGTGGACGAGGGGCGCGAGGGGGGGGGGTTAGTCTTCCCCGCCGCGGCCGTGCCCCACCTGCTGCCCGATCCCATGCTGCCCGCCGCTCATCTAGCCCCACCCGCGCTCCCGGCTCTATCGCTGGGGCGGGGGCCCGACGCGCCCCCCCCCGACGGGGCTGGTGCGCTCCCCCGCTCGCCGCCCACGCGGCGGGGTGTGGTGGGGGGGGGGTCAGAGCGGGTGTGGGGGGGGGGGGGGTGGTGGCGGGGGGGGGGGGCGGGGGGGGCGCCCCCCCCCCCCCCCCCGCCACCCCCCCTCCCACCCCCCCCTCCCCCCCCCCCCCCCCCCCCCCCGCTACCGGCGCGCCCCCACCCACCGCCACGCCCACCGGCACGCCGCCGTCCTGTTCGGGGACGAACGACAACATCGGCCAATGGCAGTGGCAGCGGCGCGTCATCGACGCCGCCCGCCCCGGACGCGCCACGTTCCTGTTCACTTTCGACATCAACGGCGACGGCCGCGACGACGTGCTGAGCGGCAAGTTCTGGTATGCCAACCCCGGCGCGGTCGGTGGCAGTTGGACGCGCGCGCAACTGCCCGCGCCCATCCAGGACGTTATCGCCGCCCACGACTTCGACGGCGACGGCGACCGCGACCTGCTGGCCTCCACCGGCGCAACCGAACCAATGAGCGAGAGCCGCTGGTGGCCGTTCGTCTGGGCCAGAAACGAGGGCAGCGGCGCTTTCACCATGTTCGACAAGCTCGACGTGGCCGGCATCAACATGCCTAACAACGACCCGGTTCAGGGCGTAGCCATCGCCCGCCTGACGGCCAATGGGCCGCTGCAAGTCATCGTCACCTGGGACGACACCGAGAAGCCCAACCGCAATCCCCATGGTGTGCAGATGTTCACCGTGCCCGCCAACCCGGCGACGCAGACGTGGCCGCGGCAGAAGGTCTCCGACGTCTCGACCGGCGAACAGTTGACGGCCGTCGATTTGGACGGCGACGCCGACCTGGACGTGTTCATGGGCCATATCTGGCTGCGCAACAATCACCCCACCGCCACCTGGACGCCGATCACCATCTTCGAGGTGGGCACCACGCAGGCCAGCCGCCACGAGCTCGTGGACATCGACGGCGACGCCGATCTCGATACGTTCATTGGCTACTCTCATGACCCGGAGGAGCGCAAGGTCGCGTGGCACGAGCAAGGGGCTTCGCCCCAAGCCACCTGGAGCCATCACTTGATCGACAACCTGACCCGCGGCTATGCCGAGAGTCTGGACGCGGGCGACTTCGACGGCGACGGCGACCCGGACCTAATCATCGGTGAATACAACATGCAGTCGGCTCAGGAGCAGCCGGCATCGCTGTGGATCTTCGAGAATCTGGGGCAGGGCAACAGTTGGGCACAGCACCTGGTCTACGACGGCGACTCCCACTACCAGTCGAGCCAGGCGCACGACATCGACGGCGACGGCGACCTCGATATCCTGTCCAAAGGCTGGCACCACGGCCGGGTTCACCTGTACGAGAACATGAGGTGTGGGTCGTAGGGCGATCTCACCGACCCACCCTACTGGGTTGAGGACGGGCCGGGGGCGCGCCGACGAGATTGGCGCGCCCTTTTTTCTTAATGGCACTTCAGAAAGCGCCCCAATCCGGCCGCCGGGCGGCGTTTTTGACCCAGCCTCTGTTAAGATGTTTCGGGCAAAGGCTCGGTCTCTTCTATAACCTGACACGGCCGTCTCTTCGCTGCCACAGCCAATCCGGCTCATCACGTTGCGCCTTCGTCCATCTTATGCACATTGGAGGAATGACCCATGAAGTATGCGGGGTTCAGTTTTGGCTGGTCACTGGCGGCCGGCCTATTGGTAGCGGCGATAATGCTCTACGGCTTTGTACGGTTGGCCGCAGCCCAGGGGGCGACACAATTCATGCCGTTTGTGGGGAGAGCCTCCTTAACCTTACCACCAGAGACACTGGGCTGGAACCATCTATCCACGGCCACCGGTGACCTGCCCTCGCCCGACGCCGGCCCGGAGCAGGTGGCGGCGCTCGTGGGCGACCTGGATGGCGACGGCCGAAACGACTTCGTCATCGCCTCGCGGCGCGGGCAAGGGGAGCCAAGCGTCGTCTGGTATCAGCGCGGAGCGACCGGCGGCTGGACACGCCGGGTGGTGGAGCCGTCCACGCTACCGTTGGAGGCGGGCGGCGCGCTCTACGACATTGATCGGGACGGCGATCTCGACCTGGTGTTGGGAGCCAATCGCCAGGGCAACGCCATCTGGTGGTGGGAGAACCCTGCGCCGGCCTACGATGAGGACGGGTGGACGCGCCGAACGATCAAGGATAGCGGGCAGAGCCAGCACCACGACATGATGTTCGGTGAGTTTGACGGCGACGCTGCTATCGAGTTCGTCTATTGGAACCAGGGGGCGGCGCGGCTCTACGTTGTCGAGGTTCCGCCCTCCCCCCGGACTACTGAGCCGTGGCCGGGAGGGCGGCCCATCTTCACCGCCCCTAGCACTACTTATGAGGGGCTGGCCCAGGGCGACGTTGACGGCGACGGCCGCACGGACATCGTCGCCGGCGGCTACTGGCTGAGCCATCTGGGCGGGGACAGCTATCGCGCCAACCCGATTGCCCCCACGACCAACGCGCGCATGGCCATCGGCCAATTGAAGGCCGGCGGGCGGCCGGAGATAGTCATCACCCCCGGCGACGCCACCGGGATGGCGCGCTGGTACGAGTGGAACGGCTCCGGTTGGACGGCCAACGATCTGCTGAGCGAGGAAGTGTTCTTCACACATTCGCTGGAGTTGGGCGACGTTGACGGCGACGGAGCGCTGGACATCTTCATGGGCGAGATGACCTTTCACGAAACGGATGAACGCCACAACACGGACGCGCAGTCGTGGATCTTCTACGGCGACGGGCAGGGTGGCTTCGAGATCCGGGTGGCGACCCACGGTTTTGGGCATCACGAGTCGCGCCTGGCCGATCTGGACGGCGACGGCGACCTGGACATCCTGGGCAAGCCGTTCGGTTGGCAGACGCCCCGGCTGGACATTTGGCTGAACCCTGGCGGCGCGTCGGCCTGCGACAGCCCCATCGCTGAGTGGACGTGGCAACGCTACCTGATCGACCCGGCCCGTCCTGGGCCTGTCTCTTATACACATCTCCGAGCCCACGAGACCGTACTAGATCTCGTATGCCGTCTTCTGCTTGAAAAAACAAACACACTAGTACATCACTCGTCACATCCCATACAAAGAGCGACAATCAGTCGCAGAATGTGAGCTCGACCGAAGTACATCA
>CALLZA010001003.1 GCA_937858165.1 uncultured Ardenticatenia bacterium | reverse complement strand
CTTACGTGTATGGTTGTGAACATGCTTCGTTGTTTTTTTTTTTTTTATAGTAACGGCGACCACCGAGATCTACACTGGAGCGCTCGTCGGCAGCGTCAGATGTGTATAAGAGACAGGCGCCATGGCGATGCCGATGCGCTGGCGCTGGCCGCCGGAGAACTGATGGGGATAGTCCTTCAGCCGGTCGGCGGCGTTGGGCAGGCCGACCATCGTCAACAGCTCGGCCGCCCGCTCGTCGGCCTGCTCCTGCTTCATGCCCAGGTGCAAAACCAACGCCTCGGTCATCTGTGTGCCGACGGTCAGCACCGGGTTGAGCGAAGTCATGGGGTCCTGGAAGATCATGGCCATCTCCCGACCCCGAACGCGGCGCATCTCAGCCGGGGAGAGTTGCAGTAGGTCGCGGCCGTTGAACATGACCGTGCCCGCCTCAACCTGGCCCGGCGGCGACGGGATGATGCCCATCATCGACTTCATGGCGACCGACTTGCCCGAACCGCTCTCGCCGACGATGGCCATCGACTCGCCTTCGCCAAGGTCAAAGGTAATGCCGTTGACGGCATGGACGATGCCATCCTCGGTATAGAACCGGGTCGTGAGGTTAGTGACTTCGAGTAATTTAGCCATCGTATCCCCGTATGCGCTGGAAATGTTCAGAAGTCATAGCTGCCTCCCTGGGCAACAGACAGAACTGTGAGCGCTCAAGCACCCACTCCAATCGGACAGATTAGAATGGGGTGAATAATAGCGCAAATCAGCCTGCTGCCAAAAAAGCAACATAACTCTAGTAGCTGCTGTGCCGCATTAAGTTGGGAACTGTGACCGAACGGCAACACCCATAGCCGCAACAGTATAACATTGGGCAAGACCGGTGACAAGATAGTGACAATATAGTGATTAGTGGTTAGTGGTGAGTGACTAGTGGGCGCTATTAACGTCACTAATCACTGACCACTAACCACTACTCCCTACGCTCCTCCCTGTTGCTGGCAGAGGGGAGCCGGGCGGGCGACGGGCTCGTTAGCGCTCAGCGATGAATCGCCCATTTGAAGATGGAGGACAACCATTGTTTATTGCGCGGGCGTCAGCGAATAGGCGTAGTAGTCACGCCCAAACGCGCCCACGCGGTAGTAGTAGCCGTTGACCCAGCGCTGGGTATACCACGGCGCATCGCGCTGCAACAGGTAGACCTGGGGCACGGTGTCGTAGGTCAGCTGCTGCAATTCGGCATACATCGCCTCGCGCGCCGCCGGGTCCGATTCAAGCGCCGCGGCGGTGATGATGTCGCGATACTGCGACAGCAGTTCATCGGGAATCTGGGCGTTGGTGGCATAGGTGCCGATCAGGTACGGCTGCACCCAGTTGTGCGGGTCGTGGATGTCTTCCTGCCAGCCCTGGATGGCGATGGGCACCTGGGAGGCGCGCACCGAGCGCAACAGGGTCGGCCACGGCAGACCGACGACCTCAACCTGGTAGAGCGGGTTGATGGCGGCGAACTCGGCCTGCAAGATTTCGGCGATCGTCTGGCGCGTGGTGTTGCCGGTGTTGAAGCCGACCTGGAAGCGGAAGCCCGTCTCCGGCAGCACACCGCCCCACGCCTCTTCCAGATAGCCGGCGCACGCCTCCGGGTCATACTCGTACATCGGGCCGTCCTCGTTGTAGCCGAGCATGCCCTTGATGATCGTGCCGTTGTTGCGCACGCCCTGGCCCAACAGCACCTCCTCGTTATAGACCTCGTAGTTGAAGCAGGTCGCCAGCGCCTGGCGCACGTTCAGGTCGGAGAAGAAGTCCAGCGGAATGCCGTTGCCGTCCAGCGCGCCGCTGCCCACGTAGGGCGAGCCTTCGGCGATGTTGAACGTCGGGAAGATGTCGGTGCGGTTGACGCCGGGGCGGTTGACGTACTTCACGAACTGCCCTTCGGGGTTCTCCGGGTTCGGTTCGCACGCGAATGTCTGCGCGTCGCAGATGACGCCTACCAGCGGGTCGACCTGAATCTCGTGCTCCGGATTGACCTGGACGTATTCGGCGTCGCCGGCCTGGAACGTCGCCAGGCGCGTGCCCCACTCATCGACCACGCTGTAGATGACCGTCTTCAGCGCCGCCGGGCCATAGGGGCCGCCTTCCCACTTGGGCGTCTCGGCCGTGCGCCAGTAGTTCTCATAGGCGGTCAGGACGATCTCCTCGCCGGGCGTCCAGTGGTCGAGCATGAACGGGCCGGTGCCGTTGATGATCGGCGTCAGCTCCGAATTCTCGACGCCGGGGGCGTACCAGTTCTGCCAGGTGGCGCAATCGCCATCCCACGCGCCCTGCTCCACGGCCCACTCCATATCCAGGATGGAGCCCCAGGTGGAGGTCAGCGTGGCCAAGAACGGCCCCCAGGGCACGGCCAGGTTGAAGGTGACGGTTCCGGCAGCGTCGTCGGCCACGACCGCGGCCTGGACCGCCTCGCAAACGGCGGCCAGTTGTTCGGCGTCCAGCGCCTGAACGGCCGCGGGATCACCGATCAAATTGCCTTCGGGGTCGATGGCCTCGGTGATGTCGCCGCTGGCAAAGCCCATGATCGGCTCCATCAGCAGCCACTGCGGGCCGTTGGGGTCGCTTTGCAGCAGGCCGCGCTGGAAGCTGTAGGCCACGTCGTGGGGTTCCAGCGTGCCGCCGGCGTGGAAGGTAACGCCCTCGCGGATCTGGAAGGTGTAGGTGCGGCCGTCTTCAGAGATGCCGCCGTTGTCCAGGCTGGGCACTTCGACGGCCAGCGCAGGCACGAAATCGGTCGGGCTGACGTGGTCGTAGATGATCAGCGGCTCCATCACGTTCTGGATGACGTTGCCGCCGGAGGTCTCATAGCCCAACGCCGGGTCGAGTGAGTCAGGCTCGCCGAACGACACTTCACGCCACGTCGTCGGGTCGGCCGCGCCCATCGGGGCCATCGCCTCGGGCGTCGACGTGACGACCACTTCCTGCATTTCGGTGACCACGCGCGTCACCTCGACTTCCTGGCCCTCTTCGGTAATGGTCTCGGTGACGACGCGCGTCACCTCGACGACCTGCGTCTGCGGTTGGCAGGCCGCCAGGGCTGCCAGCACCAGTAGCGCCGTCAACCAAAGGGCAACTTTCATCTGCTTGAACATATCGCCTCTCCTCTCATGGAATTAATGTGCAATCCTTCTGCACTCGCTGTGGTAAAGTTAGGCTGAGCCGGTTATAGGTCAGGGCATCACCTCCTGTAGCCACCAGTGCGGCCCATGCCGGGGCCGCGCCGGTTGCCTTTGCGGGGCAGGCAGTTTCCGAAGTTGGCGACAGTATACTATAGGGTCATTACGGTGTCAATATAGTGACAAATTAGTGTCAATTTGGGTTCACCCAAGAGGTGCGACAACATGCAAGAGATTCTCATCATCCACAGCGGTGAAGGTGGCGCAACGACCGTCGAGCGCTTCATGGACCATGACTTGCGGCTGCGGCGCGTCGGTTGTGGCGGCGACGCCGAACGGGCGCGAGCGCTCATCGTGGCGGCCGACAGCGGCGGCGACAGCCGCCCGGCGGCCATCGCTCTCGAAGGCATGCCCGCCAGCCTGGAG
>CALLZA010001002.1 GCA_937858165.1 uncultured Ardenticatenia bacterium | reverse complement strand
TTGAAGTGATTGCTCGACTTGATTACTGCTATTATGCTGTTGTAGTTGTCTCATGTGTTTTGTCTATGTCGTCACTATATTACGTGTTATGTGTTTTGCTAGTCCTATGATTATATTGTACTCCTGTTACTTATTTTTTTTTTTTTTCAAGCAGAAGACGGCATACGAGATCTAGTACGGTCTCGTGGGCTCGGAGATGTGTATAAGAGACAGGCTCAACCCGCGCATTCGCCACGCCTAGGGTGTGGGAGCCTATCGCGATGGCCACCTTTCAGCCCGCGCCAGAAGAGACCCTCAGCATCGCCCGCGGGCCGTCGCGCGGCCGCCGGCTGTGGTCGAGCCTGTCCATCCTGTTCGAGTCGCGTATCGCCACCGTCGGCTTATTCATCGTGATCTTTTGGCTGGTGGTCGGATTGGTCTCCCTCGTCTGGACGCCCTATCCGCCTAACGAGTCGCGCTTTGTCCAGAACCTGCCGCCCAACACAACGAACTGGCTGGGCACGGACCACCTGGGGCGAGATACCCTCTCGCGCCTGATGGTCGGCACGCAGGTCGTCCTGCTCAAAACGCGCGTGCCCGTCGGCGACCGCACGGTCTCGCTGCCCATTGGTGTTGCTGTTTGGGGTGTGCTCGGCTCGCTGACGTTGGGCACGGTGCTGGGGCAGGTGGCCGGCTATCGGCGCGGCCGTTGGGATCAGGCCATCATGCAACTGCTCGACGCCTTCGTCGCCTTTCCCAGCATCGTCCTCTATCTGGTCGTCATCGCTGCCCTGGGGCCGGGCGATCTGGTCGTCATCTTGGCCATCACTATCACCGGTGCGCCCGGCGTGGCCCGCCTGGCGCGCGGCCTGACGCTCGACATCAGCACCCGCGACTACGTGCGCGCGGCCGAAACGCGCGGCGAAAGCCAATGGTACATCATGTATCGCGAGATTCTGCCCAACGCCCGCGGCCCGTTGCTGGTGGACGCCATGTTGCGCGTCGGCTACGCCATCTTCGCCATCGGCACGCTCGGCTTCCTGGGTCTGGGCCTGCCGCCGCCGGATCCCGACTGGGGATCGATGGTCAATGAGGCGCGGCGCTTCATGTTCTCCTCAGCCTGGGGGGTCATTTGGCCCTCGCTGGCCATCTCGTCGCTCGTCGTCGGGTTGAGCCTGTTGGCCGATGGCCTGCGCGAGGCGTTAACTCGCTATCAACGTTGAGAAGCTGGCAGTTGTCAGCCAGCTAACAACTGCCAACAGCTTGCTGCTTACTGACTCATGACTCCTTCCACCCCCACCGGCCCACGCCAGCCCGTCCTCAAGGTCGAGAACCTGGCCGTGGCTTATAAGATACGCGGTGGCGAAATCGAGGCCATCCAGAACGTGTCGTTCGAAATCGCCCGCGGCGAGACGTTCGGCCTCGTCGGCGAGTCCGGCTGCGGCAAGAGCACAACCGCCTGGGCGGTGGTCAACTTCCTGGGGGCTAACGGGTATGTCAAGCGCGGCAGCATCAAGTTCCAGGGGCAGGAGCTGTTGGGCAAGCGGGACGAGGAGCTCCGCCGGTTGCGCGGCGACCAGGTAGCTATGGTCTATCAGGACCCGATGCAATCGCTCAACCCGTCGCTGCGCCTGGGCGATCAGATGCGCGAGGTGTTGACCGTCCATCGCGGCGTCGACGAAGCGGAAGCCACGCGCCGCTGCATTGAGATGCTTGACCGGGTCTACATGCCCGACCCGGCGGCCGTCCTCCGCCGCTACCCCCACCAAATCTCCGGCGGCCAACAGCAGCGCATCGTCATCGCCATGGCCCTGCTGAACAACCCGGCTCTGCTCATTATGGACGAGCCAACAACGGCGCTCGACGTGACCGTTGAGGCGGCCGTGCTCGACCTCGTTGCCGACCTGCGCCGTGACTTCGACACCGCCATCCTGTTCATCAGTCACAACCTGGGCGTCATGGCCCGCGTCTGTAACCGCGTCGGCGTCATGTACGCCGGTGAGCTGGTGGAGCAGGCCACGATACAAGAACTCTTTGCCGACCCACAGCATCCCTATACACAGGGGCTGATCCGCTGTCTGCCCAAGCTGGGTACGGACAAGGTCGACAGCGTGCTCTATCCCATTCGCGGCCGCGTGCCGCCACCCAACGCCCGTCCGGTGGGCTGCGTGTTCAACCCGCGCTGCGACTACGTGCAGGAGCGCTGCCGCGTGGAGCGGCCTGAGTTGCGCCGGTTGCCGAACGGTAGCCGCGTGCGTTGCCACTTCGCTGAAGTGATCGACCCCGCCGCCTGGGTGCCGTTGCCGGACGTGCGCGTAGTCACCCCTGACGCGACCGATACCACCGGCCAACCCATTCTGGAAGTCGAGGGACTGAAGAAGTACTACCCACTGCCGGGCAACAGCCTGCGCGACGTGATGGGCCTGGGCGAGACGCGCTACGTGCAGGCGCTGGAGGACGCTTCGTTTGCTCTCCACAAGGGACAAACACTGGGCGTCGTCGGCGAATCCGGCAGCGGCAAGAGCACGCTGGTCAGGACGATCATCGGCCTGGAGAGCAGCAGCGGCGGCCGGGCGGAGTTCCTCGGCGTGGATATCTCCGGCGACCTGAGCCAACGCAACACGGATCTGATCCGCGAGTTACAGATGGTCTTCCAGAACCCCGACGCGACGATGAACCCGGCTTACACCGTTGGCTATCAGATCGCGCGGCCGATGGAGCGCTTCGGCACCGTGCCCAAAGGGGAGATTCGCGCCGAGGTCATCCGCCTGCTGGACGCCGTACGGCTAGGTGAGAGCTACTACAACCGCCTGCCGCGCCAGTTGAGCGGCGGCGAGAAGCAGCGTGTCGGCATTGCCCGCGCCCTGGCCAGCCGGCCTGAGCTGGTGCTGTGCGATGAACCGGTCAGTGCCCTCGACGTGTCGGTGCAGGCGGCGCTGCTCAACCTGCTGCTCGAAGTGCAACAAGCGTACGGCACAACGATGATCTTCATCGCCCACGACCTAAGCGTGGTGCGCTACTTCTCAGATCAGATCGCGGTGATGTACCTGGGACAGGTGGTGGACATTGGCCCGGCGGAGGCGATCTATGCCCCGCCTTACCACCCGTACACGGAGGCCTTGCTGTCGGCCGCGCCCATTCCCGATCCCACGGCCCAGCCGCGGCGCATCCGCCTGGCGGGAACCGTGCCCAGCGCTATTGATCCGCCGTCGGGCTGCCGCTTCCACACCCGCTGCCCACGACGTGTGTTGTTGCCCGATGGCGGCCGCATCTGCGCCACGACCGTGCCGCCCTGGCAGGACGCCGGTGACGGCCACCGCATCCTCTGCCACATCCCCCTGGAGACGCTGCGCGATCTGCCGCCGGTGATTCCCCTGACGACCTGAGGCTTGTCGTGTACGCTGTGGCGGCCACACTTTCTGCATGGCGGCCGCTTTCTGGCAATGAGGTGACTTCAAATGCTCGTCAAAGATAGTATGACCCGCCACCCGGTCATGGCCCCGCCGACCATGCTAGCGGCCGAGGCCCAACACCTGATGCACGAGAACCAGATTCGCCATCTGCCGGTCGTCGGCGACGGCAAGCGGCTTTTGGGGCTAGTGACGCGGATGAGCTTCGCCCTTGACCCCGGCACACTGGCCAGCCTCGACGTGTGGGAGATCACCCGCCACCTGTCGCGCCTGGCGGTCAGCGAGATCATGACCCCGGTCGAGAGACTGGTCACGATTGCGCCCGACCGTACCATCGAACGCGCCGCGCGCCAGATGACTGAGGACAAGATTAGTTGCCTGCCGGTGGTCGAAGATGGTGAAGTCGTCGTCGGCATCCTGACCGAGGTCGACTTGCTCAACGCCTTCCAGCTGATGCTGGGGTTGCCGTCCGATGGCGTGCGCGTCACAATGCGGATGCCCAATCGGCCCGGCGAGTTTGCCAAGCTGACGGCGGTGTTGGGCCAGCAACAGTGGGGGGTGATGGGCATCGGCACGTTTCCGACGCCGCGCCGCGAAGGGTTCTATGACGCCGTGGTGAAGATTCCCGGCGTGGCCTCGGAGCAGGCGCGAGCTGTATTGAGCCAGGTTCCCGACCAGGAGATCATTGATATTCGTGACGTGGCCTAGAGAAAGGGTTAGGATAGTTTGATCCGTTGTCTGGACTAGACATAGCTGTGAACTCTCCACCAATCGCCGATCTTCTAATCGCCCCCGACCTGCCGACCGGTGGGGCCGCGCCGATCTCCCTTGGCCTGCGGTTTACCGACGGCGCGGCCTATTGGGGCGACGTGGCGCTGCCCGAAGGCATTAGCCAGGCCGAGGCGCTGGTCGTTGCCCACCACCTGCGCGAGCGGCTCACGCCCGCCCTTAGCGGACAGCAGCCGGAAAGCCTGCGCGACTTCAGCGGGCGGGCGCGCGAGGCGGCGACCGATGACAACCCCCTTGGGGAGGCGCTAAAGCTGGCCTGGCAGGCGGCCTGGCTTGGCGCGATACGGGCCACACCCGACGCTGCTGCTCGCCTGCGCCGCGAATATGTTTTCCCAACCGAGCCACCCATCGCCGGCCCGCCGGCTTGCTTCCTGGAGATCAGCGACCATGCCGCCACGGCCGAACGCATCGACGGCCTGCTGGCCCTGCGCCCGGCAGGCCTCGGCTACCGGCTGACTGGCGGCCGTGTGGCCGAGGCCATCGGGCCGAACGCCGAGCACTTGCAGCGCTTTGTCCGCGAACTGGGGCGGCGGGCGGCAACGCTGGCCCGCGGCGAGAGCTATCGCCCGGCCATGTACCTAGCGCTCAACGGCGCGCTGGGGGAGTTGGCCGGCGACCCGGTGCGTCACATCGGCAAAGTGCTGGGCAACGTTGTTGGGCTGCAAACAGCAGCCGGCGAGCGGCGGCTCATCCTCGAAGAGCCGTTTTGCCTCGACGATCCGCTGGCCCAAGCCGCCAATCTGCACCGCTTGAAGGAGTTCATCCGGCGTACTCCCGACTCTCTGAAGCGCGCCGCGCCGACGCTGGTGGTGGCTCCCCTGCCTGGCGCGGGCCAGGAGGCGCAGGTCTATGCTGACACGGCCGCCGTCCACGCTCTGTCTCTTATACACATCTCCGAGCCCACGAGACCGTACTAGATCTCGTATGCCGTCTTCTGCTTGAAAAAAAAAAAACCATCAACTTCTATTCACACCGTAGCTTATTACTCGTCAGACATGTAGTCTATGTAACACACCGAGTTGCAGTCTTCTGTTGCTGTCTATGAT
>CALLZA010001001.1 GCA_937858165.1 uncultured Ardenticatenia bacterium | reverse complement strand
TTAGTATGTTGCTGCGTCTATTATTCTTATGTCAGGTGTTGCGATGTTACTGTTGCGTAGACAGGCTGTGTGGTGAGATTGTTTTTTTTTTTTTCAAGAAGAAGACGGCATGCGAGATCTGGGACGGTCTGGTGGGCTCGGATATGTGTATAAGAGACAGGCCGGGCAGCGAGCCCGGCCCCACCGGCCCGCGCCGCGGCCCAGAGCGCCCCCCCGGCCAGAACAACCGCCAGCCCGGCCAGACCTCGCGCCCACTCCCGCGCCCGCCAACCACTTAGCCAGGCCAGCCCGACCACCAGCGGCAAAAACAGGGCCGCCTGATACTTCGTGGCCAGGGCCAGCCCCAGGCACAGGCCGGCCCAACCAGGTCGGGCAGCCCCTCTCCCTAACCCTCTGCCCAAGGGCGAGGGGACGACCAGCGCCAGCGCCGCCGTCAGCCACAAGGTCAGCAGCGGGTCGCTGAAGGCTGTGGCGCTAAACTGCACGGCCAGCGGGGCGACGGCCACGACGGCCGCCGCGATGAACGCCGCCAGCCGGTCGCCGCCCAGCCGCCACGCCAGTCGCGCCGTCAGCGGGATGAGCAGCAGCGACGCCAGCAGCGACGGCAGCCGCGCCGCCCACTCCACCGGGCCAAACAGGGGGTAGAAGAGCGCCTGGCTATAGAACAGCAGCGGCGGCTTGTCCACCGGTTGAGTCAGCAGCAGGGGATCGCGCCAGACAGCGATGAGGCGCGCCCAAGAAGCAAACAAGGCTTCGTCGGCGTGGAAGGTGTTGGCGAAGAGGCCGCGCAGGCGCAGGGCAAAGGCGATCAGAACGACCACCGACCGCCGACCGCCGACCGCCGTGTGAGGTCCCAGGTTCCAGGTTCCAGGGATGAGCGTTCTCCCCCTGGCCCCTTCATCGGTGGTCAGCGGTCGACCGTCGGCGGTCAACTCAGTCCACAAACCGATACTTGATCAGGTAGTACAGCGCCTTCGGCCCTTCGCGCCACGGGTTGAGCTTCTTGCCCTCGTCGAACTCGCGGCCGTTGTAGGAGATAGGCACTTCGTAGATGCGGTAGCCGCGCTTCAGCACCTTCGACGTGATCTCCGGCTCGAACTCGAAGCCGCGCGAGCGCAAGGGAATGTCGCGCACCACGTCGGCCCGGAAGACCTTGTAGCATGTCTCCATGTCGGACAGGATGGTGTTGTAGACGATGTTGGTGACCAGTGTCAGCATCTTGTTGCCGACCATGTGCCAGAAGAACATCGTCTTGGTCGGCCCGCCGCGGAAGCGCGAGCCGTAGACCACCTGCGCCCGCCCCTCTTCGATCGGCCGCAGCATCGACCGATAGTCGCGCGGGTCGTACTCCAGATCGGCGTCCTGGATGAGGAAGATGTCGCCCGTGGCCTCAGCGAACCCGGTGCGGACGGCCGCGCCCTTGCCCATGTTCTTCTCGTGCATGATGATGCGGATGGACGGATCGAGTTGGGCGATGGCCGGATACAGTTCGCGCGTGCCGTCGGTCGAGCCGTCGTCGATGATGAGGATCTCGTCCGCCTCATTGACCGCCAGCACGGCGCGCACCGCCGGCTCGAGGGTCGAAAGCTCGTTGTAGACCGGAATGATGACCGAAAGTTTCACGAATGCCTTACTCCTGAATGGGGCCATGCCCCCCACTGCGCCCCCGGCATGGGGACAACCGGCAGATTATACCATTGCCGCCGGGCAGACTCAAGCTGCGCGGAATAGCACGCTGATGACGCAGATTTCCTGATTCTCGCCGATTGAAACTGTCTTTCGGCGAAAATCAGCGTCATCCACGTGCCATTCTGCCACGGCCCCACGTGCGCTCATCTCCACCCCGCGCTATGATTGGGCCAGAATGACCACACCTATCCGCAACCTTATCCTCGACATGGACGGCGTACTCTGGCGCGGCGAGACGCCCATGCCCGGCCTGGCCGACTTCTTCGCCACGCTGCGCCGGCTGGGCATCGGCTTCGTGCTGGCGACCAACAACGCCACCAAGACGGCCGTCATGTACACCGCCAAGCTGGCCCGCTTCGGCGCCGACGTGCCGCCGGAGCAGATCTTGACCTCGGCCGAAGCGACCGCCACCCACATGGCTGCCCAGTATCCGCCCAATACACCCATCTACATCGTGGGCGACAAGGGGTTGCACGACGCCCTGGCCGCCCGCGGCTTCCGTGCCATCACTCCGGCCGATGTGCGCGCCGGGGCCACGGCCGCTTTCGTCGTCGTCGGCTTTACCCCCCACGCCACCTATGAAGACCTGGCGATGGGGTCGCTGCTCGTCCATCGCGGCACACGCTTCATCGGCACCAACCCCGACCCATCCTACCCCAGCGAACTGGGGCCGCTGCCGGGGGCCGGGGCGCTGCTGGCCGTCATCACCACCGCCACCGGCATTGAACCGCTGCTCATCGGCAAGCCCGGCCCCATCGTCTTCCAGGAAGCCGTCAAGCGGCTGGGCGGCGACCCAACGACCGTGGCCATGGTCGGCGACCGGCTCTCGACCGACATCGCCGGGGCCAAGGGCGTCGGCCTGCGAGCCATCCTCGTTCTGAGCGGCATCTCCACCCGCGAAGAGGCAACCAGCGGCCCCATCCGACCCGACTACATCTTCGACGACATCACCGCGCTGGCCGACTTTCTGGCCCGCCAGGAGACGCCCGCCCATGTCTAATACGCCTGAAGGGCAATTTGCCAAGTCGCCCCCCAACGCGCCGGTCAACCCTGTCTCTTATACACATCTCCGAGCCCACGAGAACGTACTAGATCTCGTATGCCGTCTTCTGCTTGAAAAAAACAACGCACCACACATAACATGCAGACAACCAAACTCAGCACAATAAACAGCAAAGCAAAAGAGCACAACAACACATATCAA
>CALLZA010001000.1 GCA_937858165.1 uncultured Ardenticatenia bacterium | reverse complement strand
TTTTTTGTACTGTCTTGATGTGTTCTTTTTTCTTGTTTGTATTTGCGTTTTTTGTTGGTATTGCTCTGTGTTTCTTGTACTACATGTGTTGTTTTTTTTTTAATTATTCGGCGACCACCGAGATCTACACTAGATCGCTCGTCGGCAGCGTCAGATGTGTATAAGAGACAGGCGTTGGCCGGTTTGGGCGGGGCGTTCCTGTCACTGGAGGGCGTCGGCACATTCGAGCGGTTGATGACCAACGGCCGCGGCTTTCTGGCCCTGGCGATTATGATCTTCGGCAAGTGGACGCCGTTGGGGGCGTGGGGCGCGGCGCTGCTATTCGGCTTCACCTACGCCCTGCAAACCCAACTCCAGTTCGCGGGTGTCGATCTGCCGCCACAGTTCATCGGCAGCATGCCCTACATCCTGACCATCCTGGTGCTGGCCGGCTTCGTTGGCCGTTCGCGCGCGCCAGCGGCCAGCGGCGTGCCCTATGAGAAGGGCGGGTGAGTAAAGAGTTCGACGTCAGGATGCCAAGTCGCCAAGAAGGGTGGCTTGGTGTCTTAGTGGCTTTGCGTTAACTTCTTCACGGAGTGACGATGAGTAACAACGAAGCTCCCATCGTTCTGGAAGCGAGAGACATTCGTAAGCAGTTCCCTGGTGTGCTGGCCAACGACAAGGTCAATCTAACGCTGCGGCGCGGCGAAATCCTGGCCTTGCTGGGCGAGAACGGAGCGGGCAAGAGCACGCTGATGAACGTCCTCTATGGCCTCTATCGCCCGGACGGGGGCGAGATCGCCATCAAGGGCGAAACGGTCGCGCTCCACAGCCCCGGTGACGCCATCGCCCGTGGTGTGGGCATGGTCCACCAGCACTTCCAACTGGTGCCGGTCATGACCGTGGCCGAGAATGTCATTCTGGGCGCAGAGGTGACGCGGGCCGGCGGCTACATCGACAAGCGCGAGGCCAACCGGCGCGTGCGCGAGCTGTCGGAGCAGTACGGCCTGGAGATCGACCCGACGGCCGAGGTCGATGACCTGCCCGTCGGCCTGCAACAGCGGGTGGAGATCATCAAAGCCCTCTATCGTCATGCCGACATCCTCATCCTCGACGAGCCGACGGCCGTGCTGACGCCGCAGGAGGCCAACGAGCTGTTCCGCATCATGCGCGAACTGACGGAGCGCGGCGTGTCGATCATCTTCATCACCCACAAGCTGAAGGAGGTGCTGGCCGTGGCCGACCGCATCGTTGTCTTACGCGGCGGTCGCGTGGCCGGCACGGCCGATCCCAAGACCTCGACCGAAGCCAGCCTGGCCGAACTGATGGTCGGCCGCAAAGTCATCCTTCAGGTAGAGAAAGACGACGCCCACCCCACCACACCGGTGCTGACCATCGACGACATGCAGGTGCGCGACGACCGCAAGCACCTGGCCGTCAAGGGGCTGAGCCTCGAGGTGCGCGCGGGCGAGATTCTGGGCGTGGCCGGCGTGCAGGGCAACGGCCAGCGCGAGTTCGTCGAGGCGCTGACCGGTTTGCGCTCGATGGAAAGCGGTCGGGTAACCATCGCCGGTGAAGACGCCACCGGCAAGCTGCCGCGCGCCATCACCGAGCTGGACGTAGCCCACATCCCCGAAGACCGTGAAAAGCACGGATTGGTCGGGTCGTACACCATCGCCGAGAACATGGTACTCAACCGTTACTACCGCGCGCCCTTTTCGCGCCGGGCGGTACTCGACCGGCAAGAGATCGCTGAGAACGGAGCGCGACTGGTGAAGCAGTTCGACGTGCGCACGCCGTCGATCTACACCCACGCCGGCAATCTCTCCGGCGGCAACAAGCAGAAGGTCATCGTTGCCCGCGAGTTCTCGCGGCCGGTGAAACTGCTCATCGCCAACCAGCCCACGCGCGGCATCGACGTCGGCTCCATCGAGTTCATCCACAACCAGATCGTTGCCCAGCGTGACGCGGGGGTGGCGGTGCTGCTGGTCTCGGCCGAGTTGGATGAAATCCTCAGCCTGTCTGACCGCGTGGCGGTGATGTTCGACGGCCGCATCGTCAAGACGCTGCCCATCGAGGAGGCCACGCGCGAGCGTGTCGGCCTGCTGATGGCCGGCTCCGAAGCGTAGAGTAAGCTCATGGCCAGCTCTTCTCGGCTATGTCCTAGACAAGCGCCGGCAGCTTGGCTATACTTGGCCTGATTCCGGTGACTGACATGATGATTCCGCGCGCACTCCACCACTTGATGCAACGACTCGCGCCACGCAAGGCAGTGCTGAGCGTTCCCTGATCCCGCCAATCGCGAGTTGGTTAACCAGAAGCCAGCCGCCGGGGTTGGCTTTTTTCTTTGGCATGCCCCACAGACGGAACGATTCAGGCCCGACCGCGCCCTGGCCGAGGCCGTAGCTCTGAATTGGGAGATGAAGGTAATGATTGAAGACAATACTATGTACTTGACCCCCGAGGGTCTGAAGCAAATCGAAGAAGAGTTGGCCTACCTGAAGACGACGCGTCGCGAAGAGGTGGCCGCCAAGCTGGAGACGGCCATCAAGCAGGGCGACTTGAAGGAGAACGCCGATTACCACGACGCCAAGGAGGAGCAGGGCTTTATCGAGGCGCGCGTACGCCAACTGGAAGACATGCTACGACGGGCCAAAGTTATTGACAATCGCGGGCCGGCCAACGTCGTGCGCATCGGCAGCAAGGTGACGGTGACCGAGGTAGGTCTGGACGAGGAAGAGACCTACGTCATCGTCGGCGCGCACGAGGCCGACCCGACCCGCGGCCGCATCTCCAACATCTCCCCCATCGGCAGCGCGCTGCTGGGCGCGAAGAAGGGGCAGACGGTGCGGGCGGAGACGCCGGCGGGCATCGTTGAATTTCAAGTACTACGGATTGAGTAAGAGCGCCAAGGGAACCCCTTTTTGCGTCCTTAGCGTTATTAGCGAACTTGGCGTGAGGTCTTGCTTACCCGGCAATGGGCCGTCCACTGTCCGTGTTGGTAGTCAGCGACAATGACACCGTGAAGGGAAAAGGGAAAATGACACCATAAGCTACTGTTGTTGCTCGTGGCGGCGACGAAAGGAGGCACGGCCTTGGCGACGCCAGGGATGGTCATAGCCA
>CALLZA010000999.1 GCA_937858165.1 uncultured Ardenticatenia bacterium | reverse complement strand
GGTTAGTTGTCAGTTATCAGTTGTCAGTGGGTCGGACGGCGTGCGCATCTCAGGATGCGCACGCCGCTGTCCGCTGTTGTTGACCGGCGTTTACAGCTTGCTGTCGCTTACCTGCGGCGTGTCGTCGGTCGGCTGCTTCTCGCCGCGGCGGGCCTGATAGAGAATGTAGAGGCCGGCGGCGATGAGGGCGATGGGCCAGGCGCGACCGAGCAGGCTCAGGATAGTCCCGAAGACACTGCCGAAGCCGGCGGCCAGACCGATGAGGAGCATAATGCCGCCGGGGATGAGCGGCCACCAGTGCGTCTCGTCGGTGAACAGGGCCGTCGTCAGGACGATAAGGAACCAGCCGCCGGCGAAGGCCAGCATGAACAGGCCGCCCTCGTCGCCTGGCAGCAGGCCGGCGGGGATGAGCTGCGCCAGCGGCCCATCAACCAGGGCCACGCCCGCGCCGATGCCGGTCAGGATACCGCCGGGGATGAACCAGCCGGGCTCGCGCGTCAGCAGCCCGGCGATGTGGAAGGCCAGGCCCAGGCCCAGCAGGACGAGCAGGCCGAAGCCCAGCCCCCAGTTGTCGGGCACGACCTGGCCGATGAAAGCCAGCGCGCCGCCGAAGATGAGAATGAGACCGCCGATGAGCGCATTGCGGTTGGCGGGGATGGTATTGGTTTGCTTAGTCACGGTTTGCCTCCACTGCGTTAGCTTGTTCAGAACTGTACTCAGGATAGCAGAGGCGCGGCGGCGATGGATGTGCCAGAAGTCATGTCGGGGTCATGGTGGGGTCATGGTGTAGAGCAGAGAGGTGGGGGCACGGCGCTCATCTGCATCTCATACAGCGGCGCGGGCCGCCTCTCTACGGCCGGTTTTGTACGCGATTTTCACGGCGCGCCACCGCGGCCGAGCCTACAATGCTGGACAGGTGTGATGGGTGTATCGGGAAGCGCTGAGGGACAATATGACCGAAGAATGGCCTTCGAAGCCGACGCTGCGGATTCGAGAGGCGCTCAATGAACTCTTGCAGCGCAACGAACGCACCCACGGGCGCGAGGTGGGCGAGATGTATCTCGGCCCCGACCTGTTCGTCGCCCGCCTGCGCCAGCCGCGGGTGGTCGAGGGGCAGTGGGAAGACACCGAACGCACGGTTGACCTGTTCGACCTGATCGACGACCACAAGCGCGGCGACGAAGAGTAAGAGTAAGAACCTCACGCAAAGATCGCCAAGAACGCAAAGCACGCCAAGAAGAATTTTCTTTTTTGCGTTCTTAGCGTCCTTGGCGATCTTTGCGTGAGGTCTTCTTTCGTCAGCTATAATGGGCCCATGCCTGAGTTGCCCGAAGTGGAAACCTTTGTCCGCGCGCTGCGGCGGCCGTTGGTGGGGCGAACGATCGTCGGCGCGACCAACGACTGGCCGCGCCACATCGTCGCCCCGCTGCCGGACGAACTGGCGGCGCGCATCGCCGGGCGGCGCATCGAGGCCATCGACCGCCGCGGCAAGTACCTCGTCTTCACCCTTAGCGACGACGAGAACCTGATCATCCACCTGAAGATGACCGGCCATCTGTCGGTCGTGCCCGCCGACACGCCGCCTGACCCCTACGCCCACACCGTTTTCGCCCTGGACGACGGCCGCGAGTTGCGCTTCCGCGACCCGCGCAAGTTCGGCCGCGTCTATCTGTTGCGCGACCCGGCCGGCGTTCTCGGCCCGCTCGGCCCGGAGCCACTGGGCGACGACTTCACCGCCGGCGAACTGGCCGCGCGCCTGGCCGGACGGCGGCGGGTGCTGAAGCCGCTACTACTCGACCAGACGTTCATCGCCGGCATCGGCAACATCTACGCCGACGAGGCGCTGTTCGACGCCGGGCTGCTGCCCACACGCCGCAGCGACACGCTGACGGCCGAGGAGATCGCCGCGCTCCACGCTGCCATCCGCAAGGTGCTGGCCCTGGGCATCGACCGGGAAGGGGCCAGTATCAGCACCTACGTCAAGGCCGATGGGCAGAAGGGGGACATGCAGAATGAGGTGGCGGTCTACGGTCGGGCCGGGCAAACGTGCTACGCCTGCGGCGGGCCGATCGAGCGCATTGTGTTGGGCGGGCGCAGCACCCACTACTGCCCCAATTGTCAGCGCTAGATTGGGAAGAATAAGAACCTCACGCGAAGATCGCCAAGGACGCCAAGGGCGCAAAGATGAACTTGCTTTTGCGTTCTGAGCGCTCTTAGCGATCTTTGCGTGAGGTTTTTCAGCCACGGATAACACGTCATGAATCAAAACGACATCGCCCATGCCCGGCTGGCCAACCAGCGATTGACGGGAAGCGAGTTCACCACGGCGGCCGAGGTCGTCGCCTGGCTGGTGGCCGTCCAGGCACAGGAGTACACCGGGGCCAAGGCGGCGCTGGGCTGGCGGGCGGGCGGGCTGGATGACACCGCTGTGGAGCGGGCGTTCGCTGCGGGCGAGATTCTACGTACCCACGTCCTGCGGCCGACGTGGCACTTCGTCACCCCGGCCGACATCCGCTGGCTGCTGAAGCTGACCGGGCCGCGCGTCCATCAGGTCAACGGCGGCATGTATCGCCGGTTGGAACTGGACGAGGCGACGTTGCGCCGCTGCGCCGGCGTCATCACCGGCGCGTTGCAGGGCGGCCGGGCACTGACCCGCGACCAGTTGCGCGACGCCCTGGCTGCGGCCGGCATCGCCACCAGTGGCGGGCCGGATCGCAACGGGCAGCGGCTGGCCTACATCGTCATGTGGGCCGAGCTGGAGGGGCTGATCGCCAGCGGGCCGCGGCTGGGCAAGCAGTTCAGTTATATGCTGCTGGACGAGCGCGCCCCGGCCGGCGGGGCGTTCGACCGCGACGCGGCCCTGGCCGAACTGGCGCGGCGCTACGTGAGGAGCCACGGCCCGGCCACGGCCTGTCTCTTATACACATCTGACGCTGCCGACGAGCGATCTAGTGTAGATCTCGGTGGTCGCCGTATCCTTAAAAAAAAAAATCGAAGGAGAGAGTAGCGCACCGCTAGAGTATAATGTCAAAAACACCAGTAACAGAACACAGCACGTAAAACAAAGAGGAAGGAAACACAAAGCAGAAGGTGAGACAAAGA
>CALLZA010000998.1 GCA_937858165.1 uncultured Ardenticatenia bacterium | reverse complement strand
TTGTCTCTGCAATAGCGTGTTTAGGGTATATATGTGTTACTGCACTCATGCACAGAGGATGATCATTGGCTGTGTGTTTTAGGTCACTTGTTTTTTTTTTCAAGCAGAAGACGGCATACGAGATCTAGTACGGTCTCGTGGGCTCGGAGATGTGTATAAGAGACAGGACCCACACCGGGCCGTGGAGTATGTCGGGGAGACCCGCCGACCACCGACCAGCCGCGGTTGAATCTATCCCGCTCACTATCGCCCTGTAAGAAGCAATCTCACGCAAAGACGCAAAGAACGCCAAGCTCAGAAACATTCTGAGCTTGGCGTTCTTTGCGTCTTTGCGTGAGATACGCTTCTACACCGTAAAGTACCCCGCCTGTGTCGCCCCCCGGCTCAGCGCCGACGTCAGGTCGTCGCCGTTGTTGACCAGGTAGGCCACCTGCCCGCTGCCGCGCAGGAGTTGGTAGAGTGGTTCGGCCGAAGTGCGGCCGTGGAACGACGCCGGGTTGACCAGGATAGTCACGACGCGCAACCCACGGCGCGTCAATTGCCGCGCCGCCAGCGACCACTCCTCGCGGGCCAGGGGCGTCACGGCGATGATCGTCGAGCCGCGCGGGAAGAGGTGGGATTCGGCGTGGAGCATGTCGGCCAGGGGCACGTCCCCCTGGGCGCGCAACACGGCCAGCGTTTCCAGGATGCGGTTGAATTGCCGCTCGCCCCGGTCGGGTTGCAGGATTTCGTTCGACTGCCCATAGGCCAGCATCCCCACCGCCCGGTCGCGCCGCAGAAAGAACTGGGCCACCGAGGCGGCAATGGAGACGGTGTACTCCTCGGTCGATTCGGTCAGGCGGAACTCCTGCATCTTCAGCCAGGCGGGCAGGTCGCCCGGCGGCGGGGGCGCGGGGATGGCCCCCTTGCGCGGCGTGACGTGGCCGTAGACCGACATATCGGGCACGACCCAAACGTCGGCCAGCGGGGCAAGCTCGAAATCCTTGACCACCAGCCGGTCGCGCCGCGCCGTGCTGCGCCAGTGGATGCGGTTGAAGCTGTCGCCCGGCTCATAGTCGCGCACGCCGGAGGCGTTGGTGGTGATGGTGTGGGTGCGCCGCCGCAGCGCGTCGCCGCCGGGCAGGATGCCGACGGGCAGGGCGAACTGGTGGATGGGGAAGGTCATGGGGAAGACGACGACGTTGCTGGTCGGCGTCAGGTCGCGCTCCAGCGGGAAGAGGCCGAACGGGTCGCTGGTGCGCAGCCGGATGGGGCCGAGCTGGTAGCGGCCGCGCTGCTGGCAGATGGTCGTCACGCGCCAGCTATAGCTCTGTCGCCCGCCCAATCCGTTGACGACGTGGCTGGAGTAGTGGAACGGCAGGGTCGAGTAGTCGCGCACCTCCAGCCACAACTTGGGCAGGAAGGTGGTGTTGCGGACGTTGAAGCGCTCTTCCAGGGGGCGACCGACCTGGGTGCGGCGCACGCGGGTGACCCGCGACAGGTGGACGCCGTTGAGGTTGACCCAGGCCCAGATGAAGGACAGGATCAGCAGCAGGCCCAGCAGATAGGCCAGGGTGAACAGCAGGTCGCGCCCGGTGATCAGCCCGGCGACGAAGGCCACCAGGGCCAGGATGAAGACAACCGTGCGCCGCTGTCCCAGGAAGGCGGCCATTAGACGCGCGCCCGCTGCCGCCCGACTTGCGCGCCGGGCACGGCCATGTTGTCGAGCAAGTCCTGGACGATCTGTTCCGGCTCGATGTCCTTGATGCGGGCCGCCGGGCCGACGATGATGCGGTGGCCCAGCGCCGGGCCGGCCAGGGCCTTCACGTCGTCGGGCAGCACGTAGTCGCGGCCGAGCAGCGCCGCCCGCGCCTGCCCCAGCCGGTAGATGGCCAGCGCGCCGCGCGAGCTGGAGCCGAGGTAGACGTCGGGGTGTTCGCGCGTCTGGCGCACGATGTTGACGATGTACTCCTTCACCAGCGGATCGACGTAGATCTCCCTGACCGCTTCCTGGGCCGCCAGCAACTCTTCGATGCCAACGACCTGTTGCAGCGAGTTGATCGGGTGCTGGTGCTGCTGCCGGTCGAGGATTTCGATCTCCTCATCCTTGCCGGGGTAGCCGAGGCGGATGCGCAGCATGAAGCGGTCGAGCTGGGCTTCGGGCAGGGGGAAGGTGCCTTCATACTCGATCGGGTTTTGCGTGGCCAGGACCATGAACGGCACGTCGAGGGGATAGGTGTGGCCGTCGACGGTCACCTGGCGCTCCTCCATCGCCTCCAGCAGGGCGGATTGGGTCTTGGGCGTGGCCCGGTTGATCTCATCGACGAGGACGATCTGGGCGTGGATGGGGCCGGGGCGAAACTCGAACTCGCGCGTGCCCTGGTTGAAGACGGAGACGCCGGTCACGTCGCTGGGCAGCATGTCGGGGGTGAACTGGATGCGCTGGAACTTGCAGCCAACCGACCGGGCCAGCGACTTGGCCAGCACCGTCTTGCCCACGCCGGGCACGTCCTCGATGAGGATGTGGCCCTGGCAGAGCAGGCCCAACACGGTCAGTTGCACCGACTGGCGCTTGCCGACGATGACGCGCTCGACGTTTTCAACGATCCGATTGGCGGTTGCCTGAATATCGGCCATGTTTTACTCCTGGTTAGGCGGACGCTGGTCTGGGAGAGAAGTATACCATCGGTTGCCGCAAAAGTAATATTTAGGTGACATTTTGGGGTCAACGGTCTGAGCGTTACCGCATGAAGCGTAGCATAGCGCGATTGTTCGGCAGTCAAAAACAAAGCTCACTGGGAGTTAATTAAGTTACAACCTGGGGGGAGAAGCTGGTCTACAGTATCGTATCGTCGGCCCCGACCTGACAGGTGGGCGGCCCAGCTGTCAGGTCTTCATAATCTTTAGAAGGAGTATCGTTCACGTGATGCGTCGAATTGGTCCGTTCTTCATACTACTGTTGGCCCTTCTCATCGCCGCCTGCAGCCCGACAGGGGGATCGCAGGAACCCGCGGCCACCGTACCGGCCGCGGCCGAGACGCCCGCATCCGGCACACCCACGGTGCCCGCCACCAACCCCCCCGAGGCACACAAAAGGCCGGCCACAACCGGCGGCCCGGCCCGG
>CALLZA010000997.1 GCA_937858165.1 uncultured Ardenticatenia bacterium | reverse complement strand
TTGTGTGGTGTTATAACAGTAGATGTGAGTTGAGACTATAGTGTCGTGAGGATGTGTCGTATGATGAGACAGATAGTCTTGAAGTGTGGTGTGTTTTTTTTTTTTCAAGCAGAAGACGGCATACGAGATCTAGTACGGTCTCGTGGGCTCGGAGATGTGTATAAGAGACAGGACCGAGCCACCGACCACAGCCACGCCGGAGCCGACGGCCGAGATCGTCATCAGTGACGAGTCGCCGCTGCGGTCGGCCGACTTCGCCACCTTCTATGACACGTGGGAGCTGATCGCCGACGAGTACGACGGCGCGCTGCCGCCGGCCGACGAGCTGATCCAGGCAGCCATTGCCGGCTCGCTGGAAACGCTGGGCGACGACTACACCCGCTACGTCGCGCCGGAGGTGGCCGAACGGATGCGCCAGGACATGGAGGGAGCGGTCGAAGGGATCGGGGCGATGGTGCAGGAAAACGACGATGGGCTGTTCGAGATCGTGCGACCCATCGATGGCCAGCCGGCCGATTTGGCGGGGCTGCTGCCGGGAGACGTGCTCATCGAGGTCGATGGTCAATCGGTGCTGGAGTACAGCTTTGACGAGGTCATCCTGATGGTGCGCGGCCCGGCGGGCACGACCGTCAACCTGAAAGTGCTGCGCGAAGGGGAGCCGGAGCCGCTGGCGTTCAGCATCGTCCGCGCGCGCTTCGAGGTCGCTGTGGTCGAATATGAGACGCTGCCGGCCGAGATGACCGGTGGCGCGGCCATCGGCTACATCCGCCTAACCGAGTTCGGGGCGACGGCCGAAGAGAAGCTGCTGGAGGCGCTGGCGGCCGTCCTTGCCGAGCAGCCGGCGGGGCTGATCTTCGACCTGCGCGACAACCCCGGCGGCTATCTTGACCAGTCGGTGGCCGTGGCCGATGCCTTCCTGCCGGCCGGCGTGGCCCTCTTCGAGCGCAATATTCGTGGGCTAGACCAGACGTTTACGACCGACGACGGCGACGCGGCCGGGGCGATCCCCCTGGTGGTGCTGGTCAATGCCGGCAGCGCCAGCGCGTCGGAGATCGTCGCCGGGGCGATTCAGGATCGCGGCCGGGGCGTGCTGGTGGGCGAAACGACGTTCGGCAAAGGCTCAGTGCAGCAGATCCACACCCTGGCCGATGGCGGCGAGTTGCGCGTCACCGTCGCTCGCTGGTATACGCCCGACAACCACACCATTCAGGACGAAGGCATTACGCCCGACATCGAGGTAGCGTCGCCAGAAGATATAGGCGGGGCGGCGGATGGGCAGTTAATGCGGGCGATTGAGTACATTTTGAATGGGCAGTAAGCAGGTCAGTCGATCAGTGGGTCAGTACGTAGTGAACAGTGAGGGGCGCTGGGTGTTGAACATCTGCGCCGGGCTATGAAAACGAACGAGAACGTCAAAGTCATCTATAACAACAAGCGGGCCAACTTCGACTTCGACCTGCTGGAGCGGTTTGAGGCGGGGCTGGCCCTGACGGGCACGGAGATCAAGTCGATTCGTGCCCACCACATCAGCCTGCAACGCAGCTTTGTGCAGGCCAAGGACAACGAGCTGTGGCTGATGGAGGCCAACATCTCGCCCTATGAGCACGGCAACCGCGAGAACCACGAGCCGACACGGCCGCGCAAGCTGCTGCTGCACCGGCGCGAGATCAACCGCATCCTGACCGACCTGGCCCAGAAGGGGCTGACCGTCGTGCCGACGCGGCTCTACCTGAAGGGCGGGCGGGCCAAGGTCGAGGTGGCCCTGGCACGGGGCAAGCGCAAGTTCGACAAGCGGGCCGACATTGCCCAGAAGGACGCCGACCGGCAGATGGAGCGGGCGTTGCGCGAGAAGTATCGCTAAGGGGTTGACGACCGGCCCGCCGGTCGTCAGCCCCTTACTTGCGGTCGCGGAAGATGGCGTAGCCGCTGACGACCAGGACGACCAAGGCCAGGGCAATTTGGGCCACTGTCAGCGATGAGAGGCGCGTCGACGGCGGGACGACCTTGGCCGCCGCGGCCGGCTTGGGCAGCGGGGTGGCCGCAGCCGTCGCGCCGGAGCCGACCGACGCCGGCGTTGGCTCAGCCCCCTGCTGTGCCAGAAGGAATTCTACCATCGTATCCTGCTGGGCCGCGCTCAGGCGCGTGGCGTAATCGCGGGGCATGATGTTGGGCAGGCACGGCCCGTTGGGGCAGGCCGGGGCCAGGTAGGCGTTTGGTTCCAGGATGGACTGCCGAATGTACGCTTCGGCCGTCATCCCCGGCACGCGCCCACCGGCGGTCAACCCGATGGCGCTCAGGTCTGGCCCGACCTTGTGCGCTTCGCCGATACTCCCGATCTTGTGGCACGCGCCGCAGCCGGCATTGAGGATGATCGTCTCGGCGTCGCTGCCCTCGATGGGGCGGGGTGTGGCCGTCGGCGCAGCTGTGGCGGCGGCGGCCTCGCTCGTCGGCGTCGGCGCGGCTTCCAGCACGGCCAGCTCCTCGGCCGTCGGCTGGCGCAGTTCGCCGGCCGGTTCGGCATGGAGGACGGCCTCGCAGGGGGAGAAGTCAGGGTCGGGGTCGGGCATGCACCACCACGGGCCGCCCTTCTTGGTGTAGAGCAGCGGAACCCACCACAACACCACGTCCTCGCCCGACAGAGCATCCCCGTCGAGCCACTGGCGCGGCGGGATGAACGTATCGCCGGGGCCGGTGGCAATCGGTTCTTCCCCTTCCAGCGGCTTATCTTGTAACAAGAAGAAGTACGCCTCATCCAGTCCCAGCGGGTCAGTTCGCTCCATGCTCCAGCGGTAGTGCAGGTCGCCGTCGAAGATGGCCAGCTTGTGTCCTTCGGGCGAGAGGTCTTCGACGACCGGAAACGTCTCGAACTCCGCCAGTTGTTCCGTCCAGCGCAGTGCGTCGAACAGCCAGACCTCGTCGCCGGGGCCGCCGTCCAGGTCAACGTCGATGCGCCAGAAGGGGCGATAGACGGACAGGTCGTCGCAGCCGGGGCCGTGGGAGACGAAGCGTGGCTGGAAGCGGCCGTCGGCATAGAACTGTAAAATCTCTTCGTAGCGGTAGCAGCAGATGCAGTTGGGCCAGCGGGTGAACTCGGTGAAGATCTGCCGCACCTCGAAGCCGTCGCCCAGGTCGTTGATGAGCGTATCGCCGAAGGGGGGAACCGTGGCCGCAAAGCCGATCTCGTCGCGGTAACCGCCCGGCCAACTGGGGTACCAGGCCTCGATCTGGCCGATCTTGGCGCTGCTGAAGATGGTCTGGCCGTTGTAGGTCGCGTCGCGGAAGTTGATGCCGTCGTTGGCCGTCATCTCCCAGCAGACGCTCCAGCCGTGGGCCTGGTGGCAGCCGTCGGTGAAGGCGTCGCGCTGGGCCAGTGGCCGGGCAGCGCTGCGGTCGGCGCGAGCGCGAGTGTAGAAGGTGCGGGCAACCACCTCTTGCTCCAGGTTGACGAAGACGTGGTAGACGCGGCCCGTGCCCGCCGGGTCGTGGAAGGTCAGATCAACGCACCACTCCTCGCGGCAGGCGTCATCGACCAGCCAGCCGGACATGGGGATCATGGCCGGGTCCATCGCCCCTAGGTCATCGCCTAGCACGGCCCGCACCTGGGCGTCGGCGGCGGCGATGCGTATCGCCCTGGGCAGCACCTCGCTAGAGCCGCCGGGACGGGCGACGGCGTTGGTCCATTGGCCGACGACTTGCGCCCGGTCGAGGTTGATGACCGCCTCGATGGTGCCGCCGTCGCTGTAGTTGTAGAAGGTCAGGTAGGCGCAGTTGAGGCGGCCGCAGCCCTGGTCTTGCCAGTAGCGGGCCTCGCCGGCGCTGAGGCGGACGGCCGACAGGAACTCCGTCTCGCGCCCGGCCAGTGTAGCGGCGAAGGTCTCGTCGGCCAGAGCCAGATCGCGGACGGCGGCGGTGTTCAGCGCGTAGCCGGACGGATAGCCGGCCAACTCGGCGGGCATGTCGAGCATCTGCTTACTCTTGGCCACGGCCAGTTGCACGCTCTCGCGGTGCAGTTGGCCGTTCCACAGGGCCAGGAAGGCGATGAAGACGGCGTTGAGGAGGACGAAGCGGAGGATACGCTGCGGGGTGAATGATAGTCTCACAGGGGCAATTATAACCGCAAGTTGGGTGCATCCCACTTTCTGAAGTGGATTGCACCTTCTTTGGGGGCCACGACAGAACGTGCGACTCACTCCAGAAAGTGCGTCGCACGGAGGGGTCTGTTACACTTTGGCTCATGCAACCCACCACCGTTTTCAAGGAGCGGCGCATTCTGCTGGGTGTGACCGGCTCTATCGCCGCCTATAAATCCGTCGATCTGGCATCAAAACTGACGCAGGCCGGGGCGCTGGTCGATGTCATCCTGACTGAGTCGGCCGCCCGCTTCGTCACGCCGCTGGCTTTTCGCTCCGTCACCGGTCGCCCCGTCTACGACGACATGTGGAGCCTGGACGACCACGTGCGCCACGTGGGGTTGGGCGAGGGGGCGGAGTTGTTTCTCATCGCCCCGGCGACGGCCAACACCCTCGCCAAACTGGCCTATGGGCTGGCCGATAACCTGCTGACGTTGACGGCGTTGGCCGCCCGCTGCCCGGTCATGGTCGCCCCGGCCATGGACGGCGGCATGTATGACCACCCGGCGACGCAGGCCAACCTGGCGCTGTTGCGCGGGCGCGGCGTGCTGCTGGCCGGGCCGGCCGAGGGGCGCATGGCCTCCGGCTTGAGTGGCCTGGGGCGGATGCTGGAACCGGTGGCGTTGCTGGGCGAGGCGCGGCGTGTGCTGGCTCGCGACGGTGTGCTGCATGGGCGGTGTGTCGTGGTCACGACCGGCCCGACGCGCGAGGCGCTCGACCCGGTGCGCTACATCAGCAACCGCTCCACGGGCAAACAGGGCATCGCTGTGGCCCAGGCGGCGCTGGACGCGGGGGCAGACGTGACACTCATTGCCGGGCCGGTGGTCGAGGAAGCGCCCTACGGCGCACACGTCATCGCCGTGGAGACGACGCAGCAGATGGGCGAGGCGGTGCTGAGTTGCGTGGGCGACGCCGACGCGCTGCTAATGGTCGCCGCCGTGGCCGACTTCCGGCCGGAAAGTGTGTCCGACCGCAAGATCAAGAAGACTGAGAGCGCCGACTGGGGGCTGGCTATCGGCCTGGAGAAGACGCTCGACATCCTGAGCGCGGTCAAGGAACAGCGCGACCGGACGGGCTTCCCGCGTGTCGTGCTGGGCTTTGCCGCGGAGACGCACAACGCCTTTGAGTATGGTCGCGACAAGCTGCTGCGCAAGGGGCTGAACTTCATTGCCGTTAACGACGTCACGGCCGACGGCGCGGGCTTTGCCGTGGACCTGTCTCTTATACACATCTCCGAGCCCACGAGACCGTACTAGATCTCGTATGCCGTCTTCTGCTTGAAAAAACAAATCACCATTTACACGACTACTAATCGACCGAAAACAGCTCAAACACAAACACTACACAC
>CALLZA010000996.1 GCA_937858165.1 uncultured Ardenticatenia bacterium | reverse complement strand
TTCTTCTCTGCTTTGTGCATGTAGTTTTCTTTATCTGTCGTCTTGCTGTTTTTTTTTTTTCTTTGTTTTTTTTTTAATGAGACGGCGCCCTCCGAGATCTACACTAGATCGCTCGTCGGCAGCGTCAGATGTGTATAAGAGACAGCAGCAGGACCATCATCCACCACTGCGGGACGAGAGTGTAGCCGACCAGCGCCGCCCCGGTCAGGCCGCAACTGATGGCTAGCAGCCGCCCGACGCCGATGCGGGCCACCAGCGCGCCACTCAGGAAGGTCGACGTCGTGTAGCCGGTGACGGAGGCGAAGAGCAACAGGCCCAGCGAATCGAGCGGGATGCCGAAATCGGCCCGAATGGACGGCCAGGCGATGCCCAGCAGCCCGTCGGGCATGCCCAGGGCGATGAACGCGGCGTAGGCCAGCAGTACCGGCCCCAGGCGGACGAGCGTTCTGGTTGTGGGCGTTGCCCTGACGGTCATATCAAGCCAGTGTCCGCCGCAGCAGCGCCACCCAGTTGCCGCCCATGATGCCGGCCACGTCCGCCTCGCTGTAGCCCCGCTCGCGCAGCGCGCCGCCGATGAGCGGCAGGTCGGCGATGCTGTCCAGCGGCGTGGGGATGTCGGCCGCGCCGAAGCCGCCGTCGAGGTCGCTGCCGATGCCGGCGTGGCGAGCGTCGCCGATGAGCTGGCAGACGTGGTCGATGTGGGCCACGATGGTGTCGAGCGTCACCAGCGCCTTGCTGTCCCCCTTGCGATAGCCGGCGCGCAGGAAGGCGTTGAACAGCACGCAGCCGATCACTCCATCGCGCTCGCCGATAAGGCGGATCTGCTTGTCGCTCAGTTGTCGCTCTGTCGGCACGAGGGCGCGGGCGTTGGCGTGGGTGGCCACGACCGGCCCGGGGTAGGCGTCGAGCGCCTGGAGCGCGGCCAGTTCGCTCATGTGGGTCAGGTCGAGGATGAGGCCCAGGTCAGCCATCACGTCGAGCAGACGGCGGCCGTCGAGCGACAGGCCGCGCTTGCTGCCACGCCACGCGCCGTCGCAGTAGCGCGTGTCGTCCCAGGCCGGACCGATGACGCGCACGCCCAGGTCGCGCCACTGCTCCGTCTCCTCCGGGGCGCGGATGTGGTCGGCCCCTTCCATGAGCAGCAGCAGGCCCAGCAGCGGCCGTTCCGCCGCGCCGTCGTGGCTGGCGACGACCTCGTCGAGCGTCGCCACGTCCGTCACCAGGCGCAGCGACTCGTCCTCGTCCACTAGCCGGCGGTAGAAGTCCACCTGCTGCATGCCCAGGCGGTGGGCCTGTTCGGGGGTGGCGTAGGTTTCGTCCTCGTCGCTGCCGTCGGGGAAGGGGTTGTCCTGGGGCGAGTTAAAGAGGGTGGCGAAGACCAGGCCGACGCCGCCGCGGCGCATGGCCGAGAAGCTGACGGTCGGAATGCCGCGCTTGTACTCCGGCGCTTCGGCGGCGCGCAGTTCGGTCAGCTTGCGCCGCGGGTCGCGCCCCTTTTGCAGGGCGTTGTAGGCCAGATCGAGATGGGCGTCTACGATAAACATAGTTGTTCGTTGCCGGTTGTTCGTGGTCAGTGGTCAGTACCCGCCACTTGCCATCCGCCACGCTCTTCAATTCGCAATTCGTAATTCCTAATTCCTAATTCGTAACTCCCGCAGCGCCGCCAGGTTGGCCAGATTCATGTCGATGCTGGCCCCGTCGTCGCCGTCCTCGGTGGGCGGCGTCTCCAGGTGGGCGCAGTGGTTGGCCCAGCGCGGGTCGTTGAGGAAGTTGGCGAAGCCTGGCAGACCGATCTCGCCGCGGCCGATGTGCTCGTGGCGGTCCTTACCCGTGCCCAGGCCGTGTTTGCTGTCGTTGAAGTGGAAGCAGCGAATGCGATCCAGCCCGACAACGCGGTCGAACTCGGCCATTGTCGCTTCGTAGGCCTCCGGCGTACGGATGTCATAGCCGGCGGCGAAGACGTGGCAGGTGTCGAAGCAGACGCCGAGGCGGTCGCTGCCGCCGGCGCGCTCGATGATCGTCGCCAGATGCTCAAACTTGCCGCCCAGGTTCGTGCCCTGCCCGGCCATTGTCTCCAGGCAGATGATTGTGTTGGGGGCGCTTTCGACCGTCTCGGCCAGCAGCCGGCGCAAGGCGCGGGCGATGGCGTCCAGCCCCTCTTGTTCGCTACTGCCCATGTAGGAGCCGGGGTGAAAGGTGACCAACTCGATGCCCAGCGCTGCCGCCCGCTCGACCTCGTCCTTCAGCGCCTCGTACGACCGTTCCCACAGCGCCGGGTCGGGCGAGGCGACATTGATCAGGTAAGCGGCGTGGACAGCGACCGGGCAGATGTCGGCGTGCTCGGTCACGGCGCTGATGTAGGCGGCGACATCGTCGTCGGTCAGTGCCTTGGCTGCCCACTGGCGGTTGCTCTTGGTGAAGATGAGAAATGAGTCACAGCCGGCGTCGCGCGCCCGCGCAAAGGAGCGGTACGCCCCGCCGGCAGTGCTGATGTGTGTGCCTAGTCTCATAGTAAAGAGATGTAACCACAGATTACGCAGATTACACAGATTTCTCTGAAATCTGTGTAATCTGCGTAATCTGTGGTTCCGTTCTTAATCTCGATACAGATCGTCATTCCGCTCTTCGGTCAGGTAGCCGATGGTTTCCAACCCCTTGAGGGCATAGACGCCGTCGCCGACGACGCGCCACATCGGCTTGCCGCCCAGGTCGAGAATGGTCTCGCCTTCCAGCCGGCCGCTCGGCTCGCCGTCCATCGTGTAGAGAACGTTGCCGATGAGATAGCCGAACTGCTCGCCCTTGCGATCGATCAATCCACGCATGACGACCTCCACGTAGCACGATTCTGGAGAATCGCGCTACGGCACGACGTAGGTGGCCACGACCTGCTGCGCCGCGTCCCACAGCGTCAGTGTCTCGCCGCTGCGCCAGGCCGGCTCCTCCAGTCCCCAGAACAGTTCCAGCGGGCTATCGCTGCCGGCGCGGCTGTGCAGCAGGATGCCCGCGCCCTCGCCGAAGATGCTCACGTCGCCGAAGGTGTAGGCGTTGTTGTCCTCGTCGCGCACTGTCCAGCCCAGAAGCGACTGCCGCTCGGCCCCGTTGTTGACGATCTGCACCGACTCCGTGGCCAGTGCGCCGGGGTCGGTGATGCCGGTCACGGCGATCTCCCCCTGCCCGGCGGCCACGGCCTCGGTCGGGATGGGCGACGGCATGGCGGCGATCGCCTTCGGCGCGGGCACGGTCGGCGTGGGCAGCCCGCCGACGGGGATGGTCAACGAGTCACCGACGCCGATGACGTTGGGGTCGGTCAAGTTGTTGGCGGCCATGATGTCCTCGACGCTGACGTCGTACTGCTGGCTGATGCGGTTGAGCGTGTCACCGGCCTGCACCGTGTGGACGACGGGCGCGTCGGCCGCGGCGCTGTCGGCGGCCGCGGCGTCGGCCGCTTCGGGCGCGGCCGTGCCCGACGGCGGTGCGGCGATGTTGGGCGTCGGCAGCACACCGGGCGGCAGTTCGGCCGTGGCGGTGGCCTCAGCCAGCGCCGCCATCTCGCCGCCGCGGCTGTCCCACCAGAAGAGAATGCTCAACACGACGACAGCCGAAACGATGACGTTCAGGAAGAGAAAGGGCAGCATCTGACGGAAGGACATGGGGCGATTATAGCGTAGTGACGGATGACGAGCGACGTAACAAGTGACGAGTGGCGAGTGGCGAGTGACGAGATACGAATTCAGAGGTTACTGACCTACTGAACACTGAACACTGAATCCTGATCACTAATCCACTGCCCCACTTCCTCAGCCACTGCCTCCGGCGCAGCCGGGTCGGCCAGCAGGGTGTGGACGCGGATGCCCAACGGGGCGAACTCGCGGGCGCAGGCGCGGCCGAAGGCGACGACGCCCGCTTGCCCGGCGGCATAGGCGGCTCGGCCCGGCTCGTCCGGCTCCGGCCAGGCGATGGTGACGATGAGGCCGCCGCGCGCGCTGGGCCGCGCCTGGTTCTGGTCGTCCATAACCCGGCCGACAAGCTGGCACATGAAGAAGACGCTCTTCAGGTTCACGTCGTGGCAGCGCGCCCACTCCCACTCGTCCATCTTCAGGATGGTCGCCGACGGCCGGACGACGGTCGCATTGACCAGGATGTCCACCCGCCCCCACTCGGCACGGGTGGTCTCGATGAGAGTGACGCACTGGAACTTGCTGGCCGTGTCGGCGGCCACGTCGAGCGCCTGGCCGCCGGCAGCCCGCAACTCAGCCGCCAGCCGGGCGATCCGGTCGGGGTTCAGGTCGTTGACGGCCACGCGCGCGCCGGCCGCGGCCAGCGCCCGGGCCACGGCCGCGCCCGCCGCCTGGCCCGCGCCGGTGACGATGACGACTTTGCCGGTCAGATCGAGTGTACTCATGGGCCGATGATAGCCTAGAGTAAGAAGCTCACGCAAAGAACGCCAAGGAAGCAAAGAACGCCAAGAAGAGACGCATCCTTTGCGTCTTTGCCCCTTGGCGCCTTTGCATGAGCTCTGTCTCTAGGGTAAGAGACTGCTGATGGCCGCGGCGAAAGCGTTGTAGGGCTGCGCGCCGATGAGACGCTGGCCGTTGAGGTCGAACGTCGGCCGGTTAAAGATGCCCGCCTCGCGCCGGGCGGCGTCCAGCGCGGCGAGTTGGTCGCGCACCGGCTGGCCGTCGTAGCACGTGGCGAACACCGTCGCGTCCAATCCGAGGCCGGCGGCCACGTCCAGGAAGTACTGCCGGTCGGCCCCATAGACGTCGCGCTGATTCTCAAACAGCGTGTCGTGGGCGGCCCAGAACGCGGCCGGGTCCTGTTCGCCGGCGCAGAAGGCGGTCGCCGCGGCGTTGAGACTGTTCGGCCCCAGGTCGAGGATGGGCCAGAAGACCAGGCGCACCTGCCCGGCGGCGACTTCGTTGGCGATTAGCTCCTGTTCAGCGCCCAGCACGTGGGCGCGGCAGGCCGTTCAGAGGAAGTCGGAGTAGTCGGTCACGGTCACCGGAGCGCCGGCCGCGCCGTAGAAGAACGTGCCGTTGTCGTTGCGCCCGGCCACCGGCCCGCTCGGCGCTGTTGTGGCCGTGGGTGGCTGGGTGGCTGCCGATTCGACCGCGGCCGCGGCAGTCGGCTCGGTTGTGGCGACAGCGGCCGTTGGGGCGGGAGCATCCGTTGCCGGAGTGGGCGGCGTAAGCCCGGTTGTGGGGCGGTCGGTGGTCGCCGGGGTGTCCGTTGCGGGCGACACCGTCGGCGGCGCTTCATCGGCCGCCGGGGCGCAGGCCGCCAGGAGCAATATCAAGAGCAGGACGAGCGTTTTCATGGGCTGCATTATAGCTGTCTCTTATACACATCTGACGCTGCCGACGCGCGATCTAGTGTAGATCTCGGTGGTAGCCGAGACATTAAAAAAAAAAAAAAAACTAAGACGACACACCGTGGACGCAGATCATAAAAAAGGAACAGAACGTGCAGCAAAGATACGTGAACAGGTATACGTGC
>CALLZA010000995.1 GCA_937858165.1 uncultured Ardenticatenia bacterium | reverse complement strand
ACGATATGCGCTCTAACACACGTTCTCTGCACGACTCTTGTAGTGAAGCCTTTGATCTCCCCACGCTTGAGCGTCACTGCGTCAGTAGTGGCATTTTTTTTTTTCAAGCAGAAGACGGCATACGAGATCTAGTACGGTCTCGTGGGCTCGGAGATGTGTATAAGAGACAGCGGTGACCATCGTAGGCATGGGGCGGGTGGGCGTGTCCATTGCCCGGGCGCTGCGCGCGGCCGATGTCGGGCTGACCATCGTTGGCCACGACCGGATGCGCGCGTTGGCCGAAGAGGCCAAAGAGAAGTTGGGCGCCATCGACCGCGTCGAGTGGAACCTCGTCACCGCGGCGTCGGTGGCCGACATCCTGGTGCTGGCTGTGCCAATGGCCGAGTTGGAAAATACGCTCATGGTCATCGGCGAGGACGTGCCGCCCCATGCGCTGGTGCTCGACCTGGCCCCGCTGAAGGCGCAAAGCTTACGTTGGGCCGACAAGCATCTGAAGACCGGGCACTACGTCGGCGTTGTGCCCGTTCTGGCGGCGGCCTATCTGACCGACGGCCGCGACGAGCCGGCGGCGGCCACGCCCGATCTGTTTCGCGGCAGCATCTTCTGTCTGTTGCCCTCGGCCAAGGCCGACCCGCAGGCGGTGGATACGGCCGTTACTTTCGGCCGCTTGCTGGGCGCGTTGCCCTACTTTGTGGATCCGGTGGAGTACGACAGCCTGGCCCAGGCAGTCGAGACGCTGCCGGGATTGGCCGCGGCGGCGCTGTTCGGCGCGGTGCAGAAGTCGACCGCCTGGCGTGACATCCTGCGCTTCGCCAATCCGTCGTTCGCCGTCGCCACCCAGCCCCTCGTCCACGGCACCGACATCACCAGCCTGGCCCTCAACGACCGCGCCGCCACGCTGCGCTGGCTCGACGCTTTGCTGAACGAGTTGACGGCCATCCGCCGCCTCATCCAGGAGGGGGATCGCGAGCCGATCGATCTGACGCTGGGCGGCCTGCTGGTGCAGCGCGAACGCTGGCTGAAGGAGCGCGAGGCCAACGACTGGGCCGAGGTGGGCGACACGCCGGTCGATCGGCCGACGATGGGCGAGCAACTTCTCGGCGGTTGGCTGGGGGGCAAAATGAAGCGCGACAAGAAGGGTGGAGAGCGCTAACAGGGAGCTACCAGTTTGCGCGTGTTGATGATCGCCCCAACGTCGTTCTTCAGCGACTACGGCGGCCACATCCGAATTCTGGAAGAGACGCGGGCGTTGCAGGCGCGCGGCGTCGAGGTGGCTATCGTTACCTATTATAAGGGCAACGACGTGCCCGGTCTCGATATTCGCCGCACCGCGCCGCTGCCGTGGCACACCGATTACGAGGTCGGCTCGTCACGCCACAAGCTGGCCTTCGACGCCTATTTGGCCGTCAAGGCGGCCACCGAGGCGCGTCGGTTCCGCCCGGACGTCATCCACGGCCACATGCACGAAGGGGCACTCATCGGCGGGGCGCTGGCGCGGCTGAGGGGCGTGCCGCTGGTGTTCGACTTCCAGGGTAGCTTGACGGCCGAGATGGTCGACCACCACTTTCTGAACCCGCGCGGCGCGCTCTACCCGTGGGCCTATCGGCTGGAGACGGCCATCACCCGCCGCCTGCCCGACGCCATTCTGACCAGTAGCGGGCTGGCCACGGCGCTGTTGCGCGATGAGTTCGGCGTGCCGCCGGCGCGCGTCCACACCCTGCCCGACTGCGCCGACACCGACCACTTTAACCCTGCCCGCGCACCCTTTCCGCCGGGCGACCATCCGCTGCGGGTGCAGTATGGCATTCCCCGCGATGCCATCGTCGTCGGCTACCTGGGGCTGCTGACCGACTACCAGGGTATTCCTCATCTCATCGAGGCCGCGGCCCGACTGAGGCAGCAGGGGGCGACGATTCACTTTTTGGTGATGGGCTATCCCAACGTCGAGAGCTATCAGATGGCGGCTCACGCCTGGGGTGTCGATGACCGGGTGACGTTTACCGGGCGCGTGCCGTTTGCTAACGCGCCCTACTACCTAGCCGCGGCCGACATTGCCGTGGCCCCTAAACTGTCGACCAGCGAGGGCAGCGGCAAGCTGTTGAACTACATGGCGATGGCCCAACCGATCGTGGCCTACGACACCGCGGTGAACCGTGAATACCTGGGCGATCTGGGCGTCTACGCCCCGGCCGGCGACGTGGCGGCGCTGACTGCGGCTATCGCCGAGCTGGCGGCCGACCCCGGGCGGCGGCGCGTCCTGGGGCAGGCGCTGCGGCAGCGCGCCCAGGCCGAGTTCAGTTGGCCGGCGTCGGCCGAACGCATCGCCAATCTATACGATCTCTTGACAAAAGGAGTCGATTAGTCTAAACTACAGGTTCGCGCAAGTATGCCTCTTAACCGGCGCTATTGTGCAGCCATTGGCCAAAGAGAAACAGCAAGTTAGCAGGGTGCAAACCGAGTGTTGCACCTTTTCCGCGTAAGGTAGTTGGGAATAAACAGGGTGGTGAAGGACGCTTCACCGCGCAGGGAGCAGGTGGCCTTACATGTCAAGCATTTATACCAAAAGCTACGCCCGTACAACTCGCCCGATGGATTTGCCCACGCTGATCGACGTGCAGTTGCGGTCATTCGAGCAGTTTACTTCTGAAGGACTGGCGGAGCTTTTTGATGAGATTTCGCCGATCGAGAGCTTCAACGGCGACCTCAAGCTTTTCTTCCCCAGCAAGCGACCGGAAGTCGAGGGGTTCAACCTGAACTACTGGTTTGGCGAGCCGAAATATAGTGTCGAAGAGTGCGTAGAGCGCGACATGAGCTTTGCCGCGCCCCTCTACGTGCGCGTGATGCTCTATAGCACCGACATCGACCAACCCATTGTGCAGGACATCTTCATGGGCGACTTTCCGCTCATGACTTCGGCCGGAACCTTCATCATCAACGGCACGGAGCGCGTGGTCGTCAGCCAGCTCATTCGCTCGCCCGGCGCCTACTTTGAGATTGAGGATGAGCGCACCACCGGCCGGCCACTCGCGATGGGCAAGCTCATCCCCGACCGCGGCGCTTGGATGGAGTTTGAGACGCGCAAGACGGACTACCTGACCGTCAAGTTCAACCGCAAGCGCACCGTCCCGGTGACGCTCTTCCTGCGGGCCATGGCTGCCATCCCCGATGGGCTGGATAACCCGCTCATCAAGGAAGGCACCGACCAGGAGCTGCTGGCCCTCTTCGCCGACGTTGATACCAACGGTGAACACCTCTACATCCAGGGCAGCATCGAGCAGGAGCCGCACTGGGATCCCGACAAGTCTATTCCGGAGCAGGCGCTGATCGAGTTTTACAAGCGCATGCGCCCCGGCGACCCGCCGACGCTCGATAATGCGTCACAATACTTGCATGAGCAGCTCTACGACAGCCGGCGCTATGATCTGGCGGCTGTCGGCCGCTATAAGCTGAACAAGCGGCTGAACATGCAGGGCGTCGTGCCGTTGGCCCACCGGACGATCACGCAGCAGGATATCGTCAACCTGGTGCGGCATATGATCCTCATCAACAATGGGCATGAAGGGGCGGACGACATCGACCACCTGGGCAACCGCCGCGTGAAGACTGTCGGCGAGCTGATCCAGGCCAAGTTGCGCGTCGGTCTGCGGCGCATGGAGCGGGTCGTGCGTGAGCGCATGTCGATCCGCGAGAGCGACAACGTCACCCCCGTGGCCCTAATCAACATTCGACCGGTCGTGGCCGCCATCCGCGAGTTCTTCGGCAGCTCGCAGCTCAGCCAGTTCATGGAACAGGCCAACCCTCTGGCCGAGCTGACCCACAAGCGCACGCTGTCGGCCCTTGGCCCGGGCGGTCTGCGCCGCGAACGCGCCGGCTTTGAAGTGCGCGACGTTCACCACCTGTCTCTTATACACATCTCCGAGCCCACGAGACCGTACTAGATCTCGTATGCCGTCTTCTGCTTGAAAAAAAAAAACACAACTGACGTTAAGAGAATATGAAATACTAACAAAGCTAAAAGCTTTGGCCCATATCAGACAACACATTATTAGAAGAGACTGTAATAAAAACAAGCTGGTCTTAAAGATTACAACAAGACGCGTACGCCATCAGTATACGTACTACACACACACAACGACTTG
>CALLZA010000994.1 GCA_937858165.1 uncultured Ardenticatenia bacterium | reverse complement strand
CTTGCTGTCCTGTTCCTGCTGTTGTTTGTTGTTTGCCTTTTTGTTGCTGTGCTGTTTGTTTCACGACTCGCCTACGATCTGGTGGCGGTATGCTGGATACTGGCATTGTAGTCTACACTCTTTTTTTTTTTTAATGATACGGCGACCACCGAGATCTACACTAGATCGCTCGTCGGCAGCGTCAGATGTGTATAAGAGACAGTCACCGGCGGCGTCAGCGGCCCGGCGCGGGCGCTGACCGATTGGCCAATCACCTACCAGCAGGCGCTCCAGGCGATGCAACTCGGCCAGCGGCTCAAGCTGACCAATCAGTTCGTCGAGTTCACCAGCCTGGGCATCTACCGGCTGCTGTACGGGTTGGAGAACCAGACCGACGTGCGCCACTTCGCCGAGGAGATCATGCGCCCGCTGGCGGAGTATGACCAGCAAAATCGCGGCAGTCTGGTGAAAACCGTCGAGGCGTACTTTAGCCACCACGGAAACATCAGCCAGACGGCCGAGTCGCTCTTCGTCCATCGCAACACGCTGCTCTACCGGATGGAGCGCATCCAGGAGTTGACGCATTTGCAACTCGATCAGGCCAACATGCGTCTGGCGCTGCATCTGGCGTTGAAATTGTGGCAATTGCGACCGGAAAGCGAGGGTGAGCCGCCGCTGTTGTAAAGAGTATACAACCAGCGCCCAACTGTATTCTGCCAAGTTGACCGTATATTCTCACCCTGCGTTGGCCGTATACTCTCTGCAGGCTTGCGCTAGAGTGCGCGGTTCAGTGGGAAATAGTGGGAACTGAGAGGAATGGTTCTTCGCAACGGGGGGCCATTCCTTTCGGGTTTTTAGGGTAAGTATGGACCTGGCCTACTTGACGCTTTTGTACAATAGCTACAAAAGTAGCGGCCATCCTTGTGGCGTTTTGCACATAGCCCACTTTGCGCCGCGGCGCTTATACTCTTCTAAGCTTGCCGATGTGCAGCCTTAATATGTCACCTTACACAAACAGCAGCGTTCTGGCTCTAGTCCTTAGCGACCTGGTCCTTATTATTATCGATAAGGGCACAATTGGTGTTGGGTGAGAGTCAACCGGGACGCAGGCCAGGTAGAAGCTCAGAAGGAAAACCGCCCAACAGGGCGGTTTTTTTGTTGGCGCGAATGATTGAGGAGAAGACATGAGTGAGTTGAAGACGGGTGGACAGATAATCTGGGAGAGCCTGATTCACGAGGGGGTTGAGGTTGTCTTCGGCCTGCCGGGTGGAGCAATTCTCCCCACTTACGACGATCTCTACAAGTACAACTATCCGGTGCATCACGTGCTGGTGACGCATGAGCAGGGGGCGGCGCATATGGCCGACGGCTACGCGAGGGCCACGGGCCGCGTCGGCGTCTGCCTGGCCACCTCCGGCCCCGGCGCGACCAACCTCGTCACTGGCCTGGCCACGGCCTTCATGGACTCGACGCCCGTCGTGGCCATCACCGGGCAGGTGCCCAAGACGCTGCTCGGCCGAGACGGCTTCCAAGAGGCCGACATCCGCGCCATCAGCATGCCGGTGACGAAGCACAACTACCTCATCACCGACATCCGCGACCTGCCTGCCGCCCTGAAGGAAGCGTTCTACATCGCCCGCACCGGCCGCCCCGGCCCGGTGCTGGTCGACATCACCAAGTGCGTGCAACAAGCGTCGATGGAGTTCACCTACCCGACGACGGTCAACTTGCCCGGTTATCGCCCCAACCGGCTTACACCCGATCCGGAGGTCATCGCCCGCGCGGCCCGGTTGCTGAACGAGGCCCAGCGTCCTGTCATCGTCGCCGGGCAAGGCGTGTCGATGGCCGGGGCCGAAGCGGAGTTGCGCCAACTGGCCGAGAAGGCCAACATCCCGGTCGCCACCAGCCTGCTGGGCATTGGCACCTTCCCGTCTACCCACCCGCTGTCGCTCAGTTGGGGCGGCATGCACGGCGAGGCGTACTGCAACTACGCCCTGCAGGAGTGCGACGTGATGTTCGCCATCGGCGCGCGTCTCGACGACCGGCTGACGGGAGCGTTCAGTACCTTCGCCCCCAAGGCGCGCATCATCCACGTCGACCTCGACCCGGCCGAGATGGGCAAGAACCTGACCATCGACACGCCGGTGGTGGGCGACGCGCTGCTGACTCTGCGCGCCCTGCTGCCGCAGGTGGAGCCAAACGAGCACCCCGCCTGGCTGGGGCAAATCAGCGAGTGGCGCAGCGAGACGACGGAGCGCGACATTCTGGCCCAGGAGGGGGACGAACTGGTAGCCCCTTACGTGATGCGTCAACTTTGGCACGCCACCAACCAGGGCAACTGCACCGTCGTCACCGACGTGGGCCAGCACCAGATGTGGGAGGCGCAGTACTTCTACCATACCAAGCCGCGCAGTCTATTGACCTCCGGCGGTTTGGGCACGATGGGCTACGCGCTGCCGGCGGCCATCGGCGCGCAGATGGGCAAGCCGCAAGAAGAGATGTGGGTCATTGCCGGCGACGGCGGCTTCCAGATGACGATGCCGGAGCTGTCGACGGTTATGCAAGAGCGGCTGCCGATCAAGATCGCCATCATCAACAACGGCTATCTGGGCATGGTGCGCCAGTGGCAGGACGTGTTCTACAACAAGCGCTACGTCGGCACACCACTGTTCAACCCTGATTTCGTTAAGATCGCCGAGGCCTATGGCATCCCTGGCCGGGCCGTCACGCGCAAAGAGGACGTCTTCGACGCCCTTCGCCAGGCACAGAACACCGCCGGGCCGTTTCTGCTCGACTTCCAGGTCGAGGAGTTCACCAACGTCTACCCAATGGTCGCGCCGGGCAAAAGCAACGCCGACATGATCCGCCGCGGCCGGGCGACGGGCGCCGCCGAGAATTAGGGAGGAGAGCCATGTCCGACAACGAGATGAAAAGCCGTACGATTATTGCCTGGCTGGAAGACAAGCCGGGTGTGCTGAACCGTGTCACCGGCCTATTCGGCCGCCGCAACTTCAACATCGAGAGCCTGACCGTCGGTCACAGCGAGCAGAAAGGCATCAGCCGCATGACGTTCGTCGCCCGCGGCAATGAGCGCGACTTGCAACAGGTGCAAACCCAGTTGGACAAGCTCATCAACGTCGTCCACATTGCCGACGTGACACAGGAGCCAACCGTGGTACGCGAGATGGCACTGATCAAGGTGGCGACCACCGGCCAAACGCGCGGCGAGATCATGCAACTGGTCAGCATCTACCACGCCAGCGTGGTTGACGTAGACATGACCTCGCTCATCATCCAGATCGTTGCCCCGGAAGACCGGGTGGAATCGCTCGTCAAACTACTGGACAACTACGGCATCGAAGAGATGGTACGCACCGGCCAGGTGGCGATGGTTCGCGGCAGCTCGCGCCACGGCCACAGCCACAGCTTCGCCACCGTGGCCGCCAACGGCACCGGCAATGGCAACGGGCATCATGCTTAAGAAATAAGAAACCACCGATTACACAGATTTTCAGATGTGAAAATCTGTGAAATCTGTGTAATCGGTGATTTCTCTCTCTTTCATCAGGAGCACAACATCTTGGCAACTATCTATTATGACAAAGACGCGGATCAATCGCTGCTGGCGGGTAAGAAGATCGCCATTGTCGGCTACGGCAGCCAGGGGCACGCACATGCGCTGAACCTGCGCGATTCGGGCGCAGACGTGCGCGTCGGCCTCTATGAGGGTAGCCGCTCGTGGTCGAAGTGTGAGAGCGAAGGGCTGGCCGTCATGACCGCCGAGCAGGCCGCGGCCGAAGCTGACATCATCATGATGTTGGCCCCCGACACGTCGCAGGCGGCCATCTACCGCAGTGCCGTCGCCCCCAACCTGTCGCCCGGCAAAACGCTCATGTTCAGCCATGGCTTCAACATCCGCTACGGCCAAATCATGCCGCCGCCGACAGTGGACGTCAGCATGGTCGCGCCCAAGTCGCCCGGCCACCGGGTGCGCGAGTTGTACGTAGAGGGCAAAGGCACGCCCGGTTTGGTCGCCGTCCACCACGACGCCAGCGGTCAGGCACTGGCCACAGCCCTGGCCCTGTCTCTTATACACATCTCCGAGCCCACGAGACCGTACTAGCTCTCGTATGCCGTCTTCTGCTTGAAAAAAAAAACCACACA
>CALLZA010000993.1 GCA_937858165.1 uncultured Ardenticatenia bacterium | reverse complement strand
TTATATATGTTGTTCGCTCTGCACTGTATGCGAGAGTAGTACATGTGATAACGACGGTGCTATATGTTGGTATTTTTTTTTTTTTACAAGCAAAAGCCGGCATACGAGATCTAGTACGGTCTCGTGGGCGCGGAGATGGGTATAAGAGACAGGCCCGGCCAATTCGCAAAACGCCTGCGCGTCGATCCAGCTGACACAGACGACCGGGTGGTGCATCCGCTCATCGATCCCACTGCGCGGCCCCTCCGGCCGCCGCCAGTAGGCGCGCTCCACGTCTATCCAGCGCCCGCCGGCCCAGACGCGGCCGTAACCGGTCGCCTCGGCCGTCGTGCGATACTCTGTCGCCTCCACGAAGCGGGCGAACTGGGCGTTCGTCACCGGCGCGCGGCCGATCCAGTATTCGCCCAGCCGCACCGTGCGCGGCGGCAACTCGTGGCGCGGGTCGGCGTCGCGCGCGCCAAAGAGAAAGCTGCCCGCGGCCACGCGCACCAGCTCGATGCGCGAACGATCGTGCAGCCGCCGGTCGGCAAAGAGGCCCGCGGCGGTCACCTTTTCGACGGCGTGGCCGTTGGCAGATCGGCTGCGCGGCGGTCGGCCGTCGAGCCGCGCCAGCAGGTGCTCTAGCCCAGCGCGGTAGTCACCGCGGAAGGGCACGTTTTGATAGGCTGTCCACAGCGGCGGCGGGCGGCTGGGGGCCACGTCGAGGGGGATGAAGCGCATGATGCGCTGATGCTCCAGGCTGATGGCGACGTTGGTCTCCGTGTTGACCCAGGGCGAAGCGGCCGCCGCCGGCGTCTGGACCAGGACGTAGGTGCTGCTGGCCTCCAGCCCGCGGTTGATGGCATCGACCCACGTCTCGCCGGCGTTGATGCTGTCGGGGGCCAGCCAGACGCGCCAGCCGTTGGCCTGTAAGTCGGCCGCCAGGCGGTGGGCGAAGGCGTCGTCCTCGTGGGCGTGGCTGATGAACACCTGCCGCGCGTCGCGGTTGGGCCGGGCCGGGATGGGCGGAACGGGCGGCGGGCGGCCGAACTCGCGCTCATAGGCGCGCGGCTGCTGGCGACCCAGGGCGGCCTCCAGGTCGCCCAGACGCCCGGCCCGCTCCAGGTGCAAAATCAGTTCGCGCCCCTTGGCGTTCTTGGTGTCACCGCTCAGATTATCGTAGTCGATGAACAGGTTGAAGCAGAGTGTCTTCAGCCCGTCCAGCGTATAGTGGCGGGCCAGGAAGTCGAGCAGCGCGGTGCGGTCTTCGGCCATGATTCCTTCCGGTAAGGCGGCGCGGGGCGGCCCGCGTTGTAACAGTACAACAATTGTAGCTACCTAACCGGCCGCGGCAAGCGCCACAGAATTTTTTTACATTGCCATGGCGGCAGGTGATAATCGGCTAAACATTACTGGCCGTCACGCTCATTGCGCGTAGAATGGCTGCGCCGCCACCGTCCACGTCGTCCCCTAGCTAACTGCCCGGGCCGCCCGTCTGGGGTCTGGCCCTCGTGTTTGTAAGTAAGGAGAGAAGTCATGTTGAACCGTCTGATTTTGCCGCGCCTAGTGGCGCTGCTCACGTTGCTGCTGGCTGCCGGCGTTGCCGGCGCACAGGATGCTCCCACCACCCCCACCGCCGTTCGCCTTCGCATCGCCCACCTGGCCCCCTTTGCCGGTTCCGATAGCGCCACGATTCAGATACAGATCGACGGCGCGGCCGTCGGCGGCACGCTGGCCTACGGCGACCGCACCGCCTATCTGCCTCTGAGCGGCGCAGCCGGGGCGCGTTCTGTCCAGGTGTTGCGCGACGGGGCGGTGGCGCTAACCGACAGCATCATGCTGGCCGACGGGGATAATTCCCTGGCCGTCATCGGCGACGACAACAACGTGCCTCTTGACGTGCTGGTGGTGGACGACAACCTGTCCGGCCCGGAGGAGGGCAAGGCCAGTCTCCGCGTTACCCATGTCGCAGCCATCGGCGCGACAATCGAGGCGACTCGAGTTGATGTATGCAACCAGGACGGCATTCTTTTTAACCCGTCTTCCGCCGGGCTGCGCTATAACCGCACTTCCTCCGACAAGGACATCGATCCCAACGCCTACGACCTTAAGGTCACTCGCTTCAACGAAGCGAATCCGTGTACCGGCGCACTGGTGATCGACCCGCCGCCCATTCCGTTGGCGGCCGGAACCAAGACAAACCTGTTCCTAGT
>CALLZA010000992.1 GCA_937858165.1 uncultured Ardenticatenia bacterium | reverse complement strand
CATTGCCTGCTGATAGATTGTGTTTTTAGTGACGTTATATATGTTGGTTATTATAGATATGTGTGTTTTTTTTTTCAAGCAGAAGACGGCATACGAGATCTAGTACGGTCTCGTGGGCTCGGAGATGTGTATAAGAGACAGGCTGGAAGACCGCGGCATCGACGCCGCCTGGGATTGCGCCTCGACGCTGGTCAATCTCCAGTTTACCGATGAGGAGCTAGCTCAACTGGCCGCTGTCTACGACCAGAACCAGTTGCCGGTCATCATCTCCTGGCTCAACAACAACTACACCATCTTCAACCTGTTGGCTGAACTGCGGCAGGGAGCGCAACGCATCTCGGCCATCGTCAAGGCGCTCAAGTCTTACACCTACCTCGACCAGGCCGACATCGTGCGTTACAACGTTCACGAGGGGTTGGAAAACACGCTGCTCATCTTGCGTCACAAGCTAAAGAATGACATCAAGGTGCGCCGGCAGTATGACCCTGACCTGCCACAGATCGACGCCCACGGCAGCGAGTTAAACCAGGTGTGGACGAACCTCATCGACAACGCCGCCGACGCGCTGCACAACGGTCCCGAAGGCGCCGCCTCGCCCGGGGCGATGATCACCCTGCGCACACGACAGGAAGGCAAGTGGATCATCGTCACCATCGAGGACAATGGGCCGGGCATCGCGCCCGACGTGCTGCCGCGCATCTTCGACGCCTTTTACACCACCAAGCCGGTCGGTCAGGGCACGGGACTGGGGCTGGACATCAGCTATAACATCGTCGTCCGCAAGCATCAGGGCGACATCCGCATAAAATCGGAGCCGGGCCAGACGCAATTCGAAGTCTGGCTGCCGACGGATTTGGAGGGCGAGTAAGCGCCGCAGCTATGATCAACCGTATTGACGTCTATCCCACGCACCGCCACGGCGACTACTGGCTGCGCGCCGGGCGGCCCTACCCGTTCGGGGCCAGCATCGTCCCCGGAGGGGTGAATTTCGCCGTCTTCTCGCGCCACGCCACCAGTTGCACACTGGTGCTGTTCCGGCGCGGCGAGAGTGAGCCGCTGGTTGAGATTCCGTTTCTGGACGCCTTCCGCATCGGCAATGTCTGGGCCATGGTCGTTTTTGGCCTGGAGCTGGAGGAGATCGAGTACGGCTACCGGATGGACGGGCCGCACCGCCCGCACGCCGGTCACCGCTTCAACCCCGGCATTGTGCTGCTGGATCCGTACGCGAGGGCCATTACCGGCCGCACGCGCTGGGCCGAACCCCACGCCGCCCCCGACCCCGCCCCGTTCCGCGGCCGAATCCTGCTCGACGACTTCGACTGGCAGGACGACCGCCAGTTGGAAATCCCGGCCGAAGACCTGATCATCTACGAGATGCACGTGCGCGGCTTCACCCGCCACCCGTCGTCGGGCGTCAAGTTCCCCGGCACCTACGCCGCCATTCGCGAGAAGATTCCCTACCTGCTGGAGCTGGGCGTCAACGCTGTGGAGTTAATGCCCATCCAGGAGTTCGACGAGCTGGAGAGCGACTTCTACAACCCGTACACCGGCCAGAAGCTGCGCAACTACTGGGGGTATTCGACCGTCGGCTTCTTCGCCCCCAAGGCGGGCTACGCCGCCACCGGCGCGCTGGGCATGGAGGCCGACGAGGTGAAGGCCCTGGTCAAGCTCCTCCCTGTCTCTTATACACATCTGACGCTGCCGACGAGCGATCTAGTGTAGATCTCGGTGGTCGCCGGATCATTTAAAAAAAAAAAAATCACATACACCGGACGCAGCAGGATAGCAAAAAAGAAAAAAAGCGAAATAAAGAAACCATACACGAAAACGGACACGAAG
>CALLZA010000991.1 GCA_937858165.1 uncultured Ardenticatenia bacterium | reverse complement strand
TTTTAGTACATCTCTTGCGGCTAGCATTCGCGACGTGTGATCTTGTGCAATAGTTCTACGTGTGTGCCTGATAAGCAAGGTGCATGTGTTCGTGTCTTCTAGTGGAAAGAGTAGCTACTATCTCAGTATTGTGTTTTTTTTTTTTTTTAATGATACGGCGACCACCGAGATCTACACTAGATCGCTCGTCGGCAGCGTCAGATGTGTATAAGAGACAGGGGATGAGCGCCGGGTAGAGGTAGCGCCCCTGATGCTGCACAAACGTCAGGTTATAAGCCCCGTGCAGGCCGAGGGTCAGCAGGAAAGTCAGGCCAAGGACGAGTGGCCAGTGGCCTGTCGTTGGTCGTTGGTCGTTGGTCGGCTGTGGGTCAGCCGACGGCCGTCGGCGGTCGGCGGTCAGCCCCATCACCAGACCCAGCCCGGCCACTCCCGTCAGCGCCAGCAAGCCCGTGACCATCCACCCCGGCAGCGGTGCGGCCATCCAGCCGAACTGCCCCCAGAAGCTGACGAACGTCGTGCGGGCGAAGCGGCCGAGCGTGCCCGCCAGGCCGTACTGCGCCAGCCACTCGGCCGTGCGCGGCTGGCCGACCACCACCTCGTCGTGGGCCGCCCGCGCCAGTACGTCCAGCCCGCCGTAGACGGCCGCGTTGCGCCCCCAAACGACCGCTCCCATGAGCAACGCCGGGGCGAAGACCCAAAGCAGCACCGACGCGAGAGACCTGACAGGTCTCGGAGACTTGTCAGGTCTGGGCCAATAGCGAACGAGCAGGAATACCCCCACCACCGGGGCCATCAAATACGCCTGCCCCTTGGTCAGAAAGCCCGCGCCGAGCAGCAGGCCTAGAGCCAGCAGACGGCGGCGCTCCGATCTCCCTCCCTCCGGGGGGGCATCCGGCCAGCGCGTGACCAGCAACGCCAGAATGGCGGCGATGATCAACTCGCTTAGGGCGTCGTTGTTGACCGAGCCAAGGATGGCCAGGTGTTGGGGCAGGAAGGCGACGAAGGCAGCCACGGCCAGCGCCGGGGCCACGCGGCCGAACACCGCCCGCCCCACGATGTAGGCCAGCGCCACCACCCCCGCCCCCAGCGCCACCGACAGCAGCCGCATGGCCGTCAGCGAGCCGCCGGTCAGCGCATAGACCGGCGCTTGCAGCAGGTAGTAGAGCGGCGGCTGCCAATCCTCATAGGTGATCCCGTCCACCGGCAAGCCGGGGGCGAACTCCGCGCCGACGATCTGGCTCAGGTAGGGCTGATCCCAGTCGCCCGGCGCGATGACCGGCCACTGCCCTTCGACCAGTTGGCGGACATAGTTGACGTGCGCCGGCTCGTCAGGAGCCTGCCAGGGGGGTGTGCGCACGGCAAAGAGCGCGCCGAGCGCCAGATAGGCCAGCAACAACGCCCCCAGCAGCGCGTACTCCGTCCGGCTCATACCCTCTCGCGCCCGCGGCTCCTCTTCTGAAAGCTGTGCAATCTGTGAAATCTGTGGTTACTCCCTCTTACACCCCGGCCGTCGCTCCGCCGCGCCGGTCGTCGCCCGCGGCCCAGAGCGCCCCATCGTCGCCGCGGGCCACACTGTGCGCCCCGCCGAAGTAGATGCTGCGCGTCACCCAGCGGTTGACGTGGTAGCCCATCCCTTCCAGCTCGTCGACCGCCTGCGCGTCGGCACCCGCCTCGCACTGGAGCACGTCGCCGCCGAGATGGACGCGGGCCAGATTGACGGCGGCGCACAGCGGCCGACGGGAGGCGAGGATCTTGTCGAGCGTGTCCAGGATGGCGGTGGGGATGCGGGCGATGCCGCCGCGGCCGACGACGGGGCGCTGCCGGGCCGCGTGCGGGAGGG
>CALLZA010000990.1 GCA_937858165.1 uncultured Ardenticatenia bacterium | reverse complement strand
TGTATAGTGTCTCACATTGTATACATTGTGAGTATGAGTTGTGTCTGTGATTGGTAGTTTTTGTGTATGGAGTAGTGATGTTTAGATAGAAGTGATATTTCAGTTGGTGGTTTTTTTTTTTTTTCAAGCAGAAGACGGCATACGAGATCTAGTACGGTCTCGTGGGCTCGGAGATGTGTATAAGAGACAGGGCCAATTTGGGCACGATGGAGTTCGTCTCCGGCGCATCGCAGATCGACCCCGGCACGGAAGTCGAAGTCGCCCTCAGCGGCTCGGCCACGCCGCTGGAGTGGGACGGCGAGGCGCTGGCCTATCGCTACACCTTTGAGCAGGCCGGCCAACCGCAAACCGTCTGGTTCGTCACCGAAGCGGCGCTGCTCGACCGGCTGCAACTGGTCAGCGACTACAACTTGCGCGGCGCCACCGTGCGCGGGCTGGAACTGGGCAGCGGCACGGCCTACGCCGCGGCGCTGAGCAGCTTCCTGGGCGCGGGCGAAGCGCCGCAACCCGGCGGCGCGGCCATCGCCTGGACCGTGCGCGACGCCGCCGACAGCATCGTCGCCAGCGGTACGGGCACCGATCTGAACTTCGCCTGGACGACGACCGAGAACCCCGGTGACTACCGTGTCCAGGCCGGCCTGGTGCTGGGCGATACGACCGCCGACCTGGGCGAGCTGACTGTCACCATTGGCGGGGCCGAAGTGGCCGAAGCGCCGACGGCCACGCCCCAACCCAACACCGAAGACACCGTCGCGCCCGCCCCCACCGGCGCGTCTAGCCCGGCGGCCACCCCCGCGACCGCCAATCTGGGCGCGGCGGGCGAGGCTACGGCCGTCGTCAATCTGCCGTCCAACATCCGCACTGGCCCCGGCATCATCTACGGCACCGTCGCCGGTGGCGCCAACGGTGGCACCGTCCTGAAGCTGCTGGGCCGCAACGACGCCGGCGACTGGCTCAACGTCGCCCTGCCGAGCGGCGCAGAAGGCTGGATTGCCAAGGGGCTGGTGACCATCAACGCCGGCTTCGATCCCAACGGCCTGGCCGTTGTCGAGGCCACCGCGCCGGTCGCGGCCGCGCCGGGCGCAACCCCGGCCAGCGGCGCCGCCGCCGCGCCGGTCGTCGCCCCGCCGTCGGTCGCCCCCGTGGGCAACGTCGGCAACTTCGAGCTGGGCGGCCAGGCAGCCGGTATGCCCGTCGGCAACATGCAGTACGCCGGCATGACCTGGGTCAAGAAGCAGCACAAGTGGAACCCCGGCGACCCGCCCGAAGCCGTGGCCGGTCTCATCAACGAGGCCCACGCCTCCGGCATGAAGATCCTGCTCAGCATCCCCGGCCAGCTCTACCCCAGCAGCATTGACTTCGAGGCCTACACCACCTTCCTGGGCGGTGTGGCCGCGCTCGGCCCAGACGCTATCGAGGTCTGGAACGAGATGAACATCGAGCGCGAGTGGCCGCTAGGGCAGATCGACCCGACGTCCTACGTCAACAACATGCTGCGCCCGGCCTACCAGAAGATTAAGGCCGCCAACCCCAACGTCATGGTCATCACCGGCGCGCCGGCTCCTACCGGCTACTTCGGCGGCTGCGGTGGCGGCGGTTGCGACGACGCGCCCTACGTGGCCGGCATGATGGCCGCCGGGGCGGGCAGTGTCTCCGACTGCGTTGGCGTCCACTACAATGAGGGCCTCATGCCGCCGTCGGCCACCAGTGGCGACCCGCGCGGCGCGGGCGGCCACTACACCCGCTACTTCCAGGGCATGATCAACGCCTATGCCGGCGCCGGGGCGGGCGCGCTGTGCTTCACCGAACTCGGCTATTTGAGCGGCGAAGAGTGGGGCAGCCTGCCCGCCGGCTTCCTGTGGAAAGCGCCCTACAACCTGACCGTGTCCGAACACGCGCAGTACCTGGCCGAGGCGGTGCGCGTCGGCGTCCAGAGCGGCCGCGTCCGCATGATCATCGTCTTCAACGTCGACTTCAAGACGTATGGCGACGACCCGCAGGCCGGCTACGCCATGATTCGCCCCAACGGTAGCTGCCCGGCGTGTGAGACGCTGCGCTCCGTCATGGGGCAGTAAGAAAGGCGAGTGTGCCAGGGTGCGGGGGAGCAGGGGTGATGCACTTCACCCCTGCTCCCCCGCACCCTCTTCTTTTGCCCGGCAACGAAAGTGACCCTACACTTCCGGTTACGTTCAGAGAAAAGGAAGGAGAGAAGAGTATGAAGCGTTATCTCAAGCTGACGTGGCTGCTGGCCGCAGTGTTGCTGCTGACACTGGCGGCTTGCGGCGCGGGCGAGACGGTCGCGCCGGAGCCGACGGCTGCCACCGAGGGGCAACTGCCCGCGGCCACGCTGCCGGCCGAGGTCGCCGCCACGCTACCGCCGCCCGTCGTCGAGGGCGAGATTCTGCCCACGCCGACGCTGGCCGCGCCCGACGCGGGCGGCGAAGCCGTGCCCGCCGAACAGCCGGCGGCCGAGGCCGAAGTCAGCGGCCCCTGGCCGGCCGACCAGTTCGGCTACGGCATTCAGATCCACGGCAACGCCACCGTGGGCGACCCGGCGGCGACCATGCAGGCCGTCCGCGACCAGTTGGGGCTGACCTGGGTCAAGATGCAGGTGCAGTGGTGGCTGGTTGAACCCGACCCGACGGGCGACCAGTGGTTCTTCTACGACGCCGTCATCGAGCAGGCCCACCTCCACGGCCTGCGCCTGATGGTCAGCATCGTTGGTGCGCCGGCCTGGACGCGCGCCGCCGGCGGCGAGAACGGCCCGCCCGATGACTACAACGAGTACGCCCGCTTCCTGGGCGAGATGATCGACCGCCACCCCGGCCGCATCGACGCCATCGAGGTCTGGAACGAGCAGAACCTCGACCGCGAGTGGAAGAGCACCAACGGCATCAGCCCGGAGGATTACGTCCGCTTCCTGCAGGTGGCCCACGACGCCATCAAGGCCAAAGACCCCAACATCATCGTCATCAGCGGCGCGTTGTCGCCGACGGGTACGGGCGACTGGGTGCGCTGGGCCGACGACTTCGAGTACCTCGACCGCGCCCTGGCCGCCGGGATGCTCAACTACGCCGACTGCGTCGGCGCGCACCACAACGGCTACAACATCGCCCCCGACGTCACCTTCGACGCCGCCGGCAGCACGGCCGAGGCGGCCACGGCCGGCTTCCCCGGCCCGTTCGACAACCCCCACCCCTCGTGGAGCCCGAAGACGACGCCCGACACCCTGTCTCCTTTCCACATCCGACGCCGCCCACGAGCCGTCCACTGTAAATGCCGGGGCGCCCCCGAGCCTTACAAAAAAAAAAACAACAATACGTGAGAAAGACACG
>CALLZA010000989.1 GCA_937858165.1 uncultured Ardenticatenia bacterium | reverse complement strand
TTCTCCTCTTCTCTTTTGTTGTTTTTTTTTTTATTGTTACGGCGCCCCCCGAGATCTCCCCTAGATCGCTCGTCGGCAGGGTCAGAGTTGTATAAGAGACAGGCTGGGGCGTGGTCGGCTGGCCCACGCCCACGACGCCGATGCGCAACCAGCGCACGCCGCCGAACGCCTCGCCGGCGGCGTTTTCCAGCTGCCAGTGGAAGGCGTACGCCCCCGGCGCGGCAGGGGCGATCAGGTCGAAGCGAATCTCCACCGTCTCGCCGGGAGCGACGCTCTCGCGGCCTGACAGCTGGCGCAGCGTGCTGATTGGCTTGGCCCCCATGCGGTCGCGCGGGGCGTCGGCCGTCTCCGGCAGCGAGCGGTCGAGGTAGGCGACACGGAAGTCGCCATCCCAGGCGCGGTTGCCGGTGTTGCGCAGCGTCCAGATGCCACTGAATTCGCGGCCGGGCTGGAGGTTGTTGAAATCCTCAGCGGTGTTGCTGAAGCCGACGACCTCATAGCGCAGCGTGGCCGCCTCGGCCACGGCCACGACCATCGCCCGCAGCCAGCGGATGGGGCCGAAGCGCACGCCGTCGGGGGCCACCAGTTGCCAGTTGGTGGCGTAGAGGCCTGCTTTTGTCGGCGCGTGGAAGGTCAGCGTCAGGCCCACCGTCTCGCCCGGCCGGACGGGCGGTGCGCCCAGTTCGGCCAACGTGTAGCTGCTGGCCGCGCCGAGCGTCGAACGGGCGTTGTTGGCCGTCTCCGGGTGGGGTGTCTCGGAGTAGACAAGGCGATAGTCGCCGCCCCACGTGCTCTGGCCGCTGTTGCGGAAGGTCCACGTAGCGCGGAAGGTCGAGCCGGCGGGCACGCGGTTCACGTCGACGTCAGTGGCAAAGCCGGCGGCCTCGGCGGCATGGGGCGCGCGCGCGCCCAGCAGGTCAACGGGCAGGGGGAGCGTGTCGGTCGTGTCGGTCACAGGCTTTTTTTCCTTTGGGGTTGGTCTGTCAGGTATGGCTTGGTCTTCCTTGTGGCGTTCGGCGCTGATGTAGCGCAGGAGGTGGTCTTCGGCGGCCGTCCCGGCGATGTCCCACTTGGCCCAGATGCCGACTGAGCCGACAGTGAAGATCATCGCCCCGCGGACGAACGGGTCCTGGCGCAGATATTGATCATACCACTGCAGCATCTGTCTCTTATACACATCTCCGAGCCCACGAGACCGTACTAGATCTCGTATGCCGTCTTCTGCTTGCAACAACAAAGCTAGACACATATGCAGGCAAAACAGTCTAGGCTGGTGTATAAACACCAACAACACAAGTACAATTACGGGTAGGTAGCAATATCATACACTCATA
>CALLZA010000988.1 GCA_937858165.1 uncultured Ardenticatenia bacterium | reverse complement strand
TGTATATGTATATGTACATACGTATCTGCTGTTGTTTGATGCTCACTGCATGACTTCTGTCTCCGTATTCGCTACTCTGTAGTGTTAACGTAGCTAAGTGCTTACGGCAGCTGTGTTTTTTGTGACGATAGTGCATATGTTGTTTTTTTTTTTTTTTTTTTCTCTTTTTTGTTTTTTTTCAAGCAGAAGACGGCATACGAGATCTAGTACGGTCTCGTGGGCTCGGAGATGTGTATAAGAGACAGGAAAGCAGGCTGCGTGACCTCTTTGGACTATAGACCCTAACCAGCAGGTTTTATCCAATGAACACTGTTGCTGACACTGGGTTAACGCCGGTTGTACGCGCGCGTCGCCGCTTCCCCCACTCCCTGCCCGCCCTCTTCTTCACCTTGCTGGTGCTGGCCCTCAACTACCCGCTGGTTCTCAACCTGGGCAGCCACGTCGCCAGCAACCCGTATGACGACACGTTCGAGGTCATCTGGCAGTTGGCGACAGTCGAGCGGGCGGTGTTCGAGAGCGGCACCAACCCGTTCTTCACCCCGGACGTGTTCTTCCCCCACGGCTGGTATCTGGCCAGCGGCGCGCAGCCGACGTGGTACTACGTGTTGCTGTCGCCGCTGACGGCCGCCGTTGGCCCGGTGGTCGCCTACAACGTCATCACCCTGGCCACTTTCATCATCGGCGGCTTCGGGGTGTACTGGCTGGCGCGGCGGCTGACCGGCAGCCTGCCCGCGGCAGTGATCGCCGGCTGCGCCTACATGGTCGCGCCGTTCTTCACCTCGCGCGTCGGCGGCCACACCCACGTGCTGTTCGGCATGATGTTCCTGCCTTACGCCGTCGGCGCCACGCTGGCGGCCATGACCGAAGCGCGGGCCGGGCGGTGGGTGGCGCTCGGCGGCGTCCTGCTGGCGGCGACCATCCTGTCGCACTGGTACTTCCTGTTCATCGCCACGCTGCCCCTGTTGGGCGCGGCGCTGACGGTGGCCACCACCGTGGGCTGGCGGCGGCGGCTGGCGCGTCTGGCGCTGCTGGGGGCCATCGCCCTGGCGCTCATCACCCCGGCGCTGCTGCTGACCTGGCAGGCGCGGCAGGCGATGTTCCCCGGCGGCGGCACCTTTCGTCTGTCGGATGTGGAGCAGCACGGCATCAGCCCCGACTACTTCCTTGGCCCCAATCCGATGCATCCTTGGGCCCGCGGGTGGGTCGGTCGCACCTTCCCCGTGCGCAACGAGGCCGACATCGCCGCCTTGGGCTATGCGGCCGTGGCCCTGGCGATCGTCGGCCTGGTGACCACGCCCTGGCGGCAGACGCGGCCGTTGGTGGCTATGGGCCTCATCGCCTTCGTCCTTAGTCTGGGGGCCACGCTGCGCTGGCGCGGCGAGCGCGTGCTCGTGGCCGCGCCGCCGTGGCTCATCCGCGCTGTGGGGCCTCTGACGCGCGATCTGAACCTGCCGGCGGGGCAACTGCCCATCCTGCTGCCGAACGTCCTCCTCTACTACACCGTGCCGTTCTACTCCTCGGTGCGCGTCTGGGCGCGCTATGCTGCGCCGCTGACGCTCGTGGTGGCCTTGCTGGCCGGCTTCGGCGCGGCCTGGTTACTGGGGAAGGGACGCGGCGGGAAGCTGCTGGCCGCCGGGCTGGGCGCGTTGATCGTCTTCGAGGGGCTGACTTTGCCCTACCCGGCGTTTAACGCCGTGGCCGTCAACGATCGCGCCGTCAACGGGTGGTTGGCCGCGCAGCCGGCGGGCACGGCCATCATCGAGTATCCGCGGCCGTGGGTGGAGACGACGGCCATGTACAGCCAAGCGCTCCACCGCCAGAGTGTCGTCAACGGCTACATGTCCTTTATGCCCGATCATCTGGCCACCGTCGATGCCCAGTTGGGTGAATGGCCCAATCGGGACGCGCTGCCGGTGCTGCGCGAGTGGGGGATCGATTACGTCATCGTCAGTCGCCTGAACGACGATGCGCACTTTCGCGAGACGACCTGGCCGGCCATTATCGACATTGGCGCGCTGTGCCCGATTGGCGCCTTTCCCGACGCTTTCAACTATCGGGGCTTCACCGACACCTATGTCTTCGCCCTGCGCCCCGAGCCGGGCGCGCCCTGCCCGACGCCGCCCGTGCCCATCCCCTGACCGCAGGCCAGGCCGCCGGACTTAGGGCCTTCCCACAGCCTTTAAGGACCCGGAGAACGCGGAGAGTCGCGGAGAATGTGTTGTTCTTCTTTGCGCTCTCCGCGACTTCTCCGTGGCCTCCGCGTTCCCGTCTGACTTTAGAAAAGCCCTGACAAGTAGCCTCACCTACACGCCCGTTTCAGCTATCGGTGCTTCACCGATACTAAATGTTCGCTTTGCGCCCGAAGCCGGGCACGCGCTGCAAACGAAAAGGGCGTGTAGCCTCACCTACACGCCCGTTTCAGCTATCGGTGCTTCACCGATACTATGTGGTCGCTTTGCGCCCGAAGCCGGGCACGCGCTGCAAACGAAAAGGGCCCGTAGCCTTGCCTACGCGCCCAGTTCAAAGAGAAGAGAGGGAGAAACCGGGTGGGCCTCGGCCGCCACCGCGACCCACCCGAACCGTTAGCTACTTGCTAGGCCCCAGTACCCGTGGTAGTCGTCGTGTCCGTCTCCGGGAGGGTCGGGGTGAGCTCCAGGCTATCCAGCCCGCGCCCGCCGCCGTGGCCGCGCCCGCCGTGGCCGCCGCGCCCGCCGTGGCCGTTGAAGCCGTTAAACTGGTAGGGATTGGCGTCCAGGTAGGCCAGCAGCGCGTCGGCCTGCTCCTGGGTGATGGCTCCGTCGGCCAGCGCCGCGGCGATGGCTGCTTCCTGCGACGCGCGCACCTGGGTGTTGATCGAGTCGGTGTCGATGTAACCTTCGGCCGCCTTCTGGGCCAGCTTCAGGTCGGCCTCTGCCTGGGTCAGCTCACCGGCGGCCACGCGCGCCGCCAGTTCGGCCTCATAGACCTCCAGCTGCGCCGCCTCCAGCGTTTCGACGCTGATGCCCAGCGCGTTGGCCAGGAACTCGTCGCGCTCAATGCCGTAGCGGCTGATCCCGCGCAGGCTGCTGCCGGAGCTCTTCAGGCTTTCCCCCTGCTCTGCGGTCAGCACGCCGTCGGCCACGAGCTGGTCGATGATGGCGATGCGCGCCTCTTCCTGGGCCGTGGTCAGTTGCGCCAGTTCGATGCCCAGCGCGTCGGCCAGCGCCTGGTCGTTGTCGATCCACTGACTGAAGCGGTTGCCGGTCGAGGGGACGGCCGGGATGGTTTCTTCCGTCTGGGTGGAGGGGGTAGACGGGTCGGTTTGGGCGTAGGCGACCATGCCGCCGCCGAGCAGACCGAGGGCCAGTGCGCCCCCCAGAATAGAACCTACTAGCTTATTGCGAACCATTGTCATTGTCTCCTTTCGGTGTTGTCGCATCCTTTGTGCGGTTAGGCCACTTGCGTGGCTGATTTAGCGAACTGTCCACAGGATAGCCGCCAATTGTTTAGAGATTTTGAGGATGTTGTTGGGAAGATGTTGGCGGTTGGGTAGTAGGTCATGAGCGGCAGGCCAGAATGGCCCGCTGATTACGCTGATTGCACGCAGATTGACGCTGCCAGAGGCGCTCTTTCAGCGTTCATCAGCGCTATATCAGCGCAATCAGCGTGCCATTCTTTTCGTGTCATAGGTCGCTATCTGAGTTCGATTCCGCAGCACGGGTGTCGGAGCGTGCTATAATGCTATGGGAGGCTAGAGAACAACATGGACCCGATCAACCTCTACGAATACGAAGCCCTTGCCCAGGCCCGCCTGACGACGATGGCCTACGACTACTACGCCAGCGGCGCCCACGACGAGATCACCCTGCGCGAGAACCATGCTGCCTACGACCGCATCCCCCTGCGCTATCGCGTGCTGCGCGACATCAGCCGACGGACGACGGCCACGACTGTGCTGGGCCATCCGTTGAGCATGCCGGTCATCGTCGCGCCGACCGCCTTCCACAAGCTGGCTCACCCCGACGGCGAGGTGGCCACCGTCCGCGCCGCGGGCAGCGCCGGCACGCTGATGATCCTCAGCACCCTCTCAACCACCTCCATCGAGGACGTGCTGGCCGCGGCCACGGGGCCGGTGTGGTTCCAGCTCTACGTCTACAAGGATCGCGGCGCGACCAAGGCGCTGGTGCAGCGGGCGCAGGCCGCCGGCTGTTCGGCGCTGGTGCTGACGGTGGACGCGCAGATCTGGGGCTGTCTCTTATACACATCTCCGAGCCCACGAGACCGTACTAGATCTCGTATGCCGTCTTCTGCTTGAAAAACACAACAATAGGAGTCTACGCTTGGATAATCGCGTAGATCGACATCTGACAGACATCCTGGTGACA
>CALLZA010000987.1 GCA_937858165.1 uncultured Ardenticatenia bacterium | reverse complement strand
CTCGTCTGTGCAGCCACTCGCTGCTTCTATCATGCATCCTCACTACGAATGCTACTACTGATGCTCGTCAGTAGTCAGTAGCAGTCTTATGTGCGCGACACCGCTTGTTTGTTTTTCAAGCAGAAGACGGCATACGAGATCTAGTACGGTCTCGTGGGCTCGGAGATGTGTATAAGAGACAGGTCCAGCGGCACGGCCACCTGGATGATTTCGCCGGCGATCCACCCCTCGCGCCCGTTCTCCAGCCGCACCAGCACCCAGCGCCCGTCGGCCGACCGGCCACGGATGCCCAGCGTCTGCCCCTCGACCACGTTGTCGAGCGGCTCATAGAGGAAGCCCGGCCCGGCGTAGACCAGGTAGAACGCCGACAGTTCCGGCGGCGGCGCGTCGAGGAAGGGCGTGACAATGGGCAGGTCGTTGATGGCCGACGAGGGCAGGAACGGGCTGTCGGCCGCCGCCCAGCCTGCCTGGCCGTCGGGCAGATAGACGTGAACCCAGCTCGCCGCGTCGGTGCGGCCGTTCAGGGCCAGCGTCTCGCCTGGCCGCGCCGTGCCGACGCGCCGGTAGAGCGTGCCCGGCCCGGCGTAGACGGGAATCGGATCGTTGGTGACGAAGGCGGTGATGCCCAGCAGGCTCACGTCGGCCACCGGCAACGCGACGATGTCGATGCCCGGCTGCAAATAGCGGGCGTTGACCCAGCCGCGATAGCCGTTGTACAACTCGATCTGCGCCCAGGTGCCGGCGCGGTTGCGGCCGACCAGCCTCACCCGCTCGCCGTCCATCAGGTAGGCCACGGCCGTGTAGCTGACGTGGGGGCCGGTGCGCAAATTGAGCGAACCAACGTTAACGCGCGCCTCGGCATAGATGGCCGGCGCGGCGACGGTCGGCTGAGCGCTCTGGGCCTGGCTCTGGCGCAGACCAAAGGCCAGTCCGCCCGCCGTCAGCGCGGTCAGCAGGATGAGCAGCAGAAGCAAGCGGGTACGAGGGAGGGTGAAGTTGTTCATGCCAATACGAGTTCCAGTTGCGATTGCGGGGCTTACCGGTACTGTCAAACCCTCTAACTTTGCAGTATAGGCGCGCTGCCGCCGGAGGGAAAGGCGCGCGCCACATTATGATCACATTTTTCACGGCCCGTAGCGCGATTCTCCAGAATCGCGCTACGGGCGCTGTTCGTAAAACGCCCCAGCCACCGCTATAATACGCTCCGGTGCTTGCGGAAAAGATTACTATGGACTGGATCGCCGCGGCCCAACAGGGCAACCCGCGAGCCGTCGCCCGGCTCATCACCCAGGTCGAAAACAGAGCGGCCGACGCGCGAACCATCGTCGCCGCCCTCTATGCCGCCACGGGCCGCGCCCATGTCGTCGGCATCACCGGCCCACCCGGCTCGGGCAAGAGCAGCCTGGTCAACGAACTGGCCAAGGCGTTCCGGCAGCGCGGCCGGCGCGTCGGCATCATCGCCGTAGACCCGAGCAGCCCTTTTAGCGGCGGCGCGCTGCTCGGCGACCGGGTGCGGATGCGCGACCTGGCCGGCGACGAGGGCATCTTCGTCCGCAGCATGGCCTCGCGCGGCAGCCTGGGGGGATTGGCGCGTGGCGTGGCGGCGGCCGTCAAGGTGCTCGATGCCGCCGGCTATGATCCCATCCTCATCGAGACCGTCGGCGCGGGCCAGGCCGAGGTTGACATCGCCGGCGCGGCCCACACTGTCGTGGTGCTGGAAGCGCCGAACACCGGCGACGATGTACAGTCGATCAAGGCCGGCATCCTGGAGATCGCCGATGTCCTGGTGGTTAACAAGTCTGACCAGCCCGGCGCGGGCCGCACGGTGAAGTCGCTGGAGATGATGCTCCACATGGGGCTGGGCGCGGCGACGACCGACCTGCACATCGCCGACAACGGCCACCACGACTACGGGGTCCCGCCACCGGTAGGCGCTGGTCTTAGAGCGGCTCCTACGCCAACCGCGCCGCTCGCCCCCTGGCCTGTGCCTGTTTTGCAGACCGTGGCCACGACTGGCCAGGGTGTTGCGGCGCTGGCCGACGCCATCGAACGCCACGGCCAACACCTGCGGGCCGGCGGCGAATGGGCCGCCCGCGAATGGGCGCGCAGCCGCGACGAGCTCGAACATCTGTTGCGCGACCGGTTCATCGACCGGCTGGCGGCTGTCGTGCCCGCCGCCGCGCGCGCCGACCTCATTGCCGCCGTGGCCGAGCGGCGGCTGGACCCGTATACGGCCGCCGACCGCCTGTTTGCCGACGCGGTCACGCTTCTCGGCGGTCAATCGACTTCGTAGCCCGGCCGCGTCGCGGCCATATTGGAGCGCACAATGTACGGCGACATCAAACTCTATGCCGGTTCTGCCTGTCCTGAACTGGCCCAGCGCGTGGCCGACTACATCGGTACTCGCCTGAGCCGCTGGACCGTGACCACCTTTCCCAACGAGAACATCTTCATCCGCCTGAACAGCAGTGTCCGCGGCCAGGATGTCTACCTCATTCAGACCCACGACCGGCCCGTCCACAGCAACATCATGGAGATGCTCATCGCCATCGACTGCTTCAAGCGCGACTCGGCCGGGCGGGTGACCGTCGTTGTGCCCTACATGTCCTATTCGCAGAGCGACAAGAAAGACCAGCCGCGCGTGCCCATCACCGCCCGCCTGCTGGCCGACATGATCGAAGTCGCCGGGGCCGACCGCTGGATCACCATCGACCTCCACGCCGGGCAGATTCAGGGCTTCTACAAGATTCCCGGCGACTCGCTGACGGCGCTGCACATCATCTGCAACTACATTCGCCAGAAGAACCTCGACGCGACCGTCGTCACCACTGACCTGGGCTTCGCCAAGGGGGGCCGCAACTACGCAGCGGCGCTGGGCTTCTCGCTGGCTTTCGTCGAGAAGCGTCGCATGGGCAACGAGGGCGGCCGCGAGGCGCTGACGCTCATCGGCAGCGTCGCCGGCAAGGATGTGCTCATCGTCGATGACTTGGTGGATACGGCCGGGTCGGTGCAACAGGCGGTGGAGATTGTCCACGCCCACGGCGCGCGCGACGTCTACCTGGCCTTCACCCACGCCGTGCTGTCGCCGCCGGCCATTGACCGGCTGCGCGGCCTGCCCATCAAGGAGATCGTCACCACCGACACCCTGCCCATCCCCCCACAAGGCCGGCTGCCCAATATGACCATCCTGACTGTGGCCGACCTGCTGGGCGAGGTCATCATGCGTTCGCACGAAGGGCGCAGCGTGGGTGAACTGTTTAACGAATAGAGTAGCTTAGAAACCGGGTTTCTTCTGAGAAACCCGGTTTCTAATCGGCTATAATAAGACCCGCCATGTTCAAGAAAATCGTTTCCAGCATCGTCGGCGATGCAAACAAGAAAATCATCAATAACCTGAAGCCCAGCGTCACGGCCATCAACGCGCTGGAGCCGCAACTAACGCCCCTATCGGACGACGCCCTGCGCGAGCGGTCGCTGGCTCTTAAGGAGCGCGTGGCCGGCGGCGTGGAACTCGACGACGCCCTGCCCGAGGCGTTCGCCCTGGCCCGCGAGGCGTCCCGGCGCTCCATCGGCCTGCGCCCCTACGACGTGCAGCTCATGGGGGGCATGTTGCTCCACCAGAGCGAAGTGGTCGAGATGCGCACCGGCGAGGGCAAGACGCTCGTCGCCACGCTGCCGCTCTACCTCAATGCCCTGGAAGGTAAGGGCGCACACCTGGTCACGGTCAACGAGTACCTGGCCCGGCGCGACGGCGGCTGGATGGGCAAGATCTTCCACGCTCTGGGGCTGTCCGTCGGCGTCATCGGCCCGCTGGGCTTCTCGGCCCTGTTCGACCCGGAGTACGTCAACCCCGGCGCCGAGTTGGAAGACGAGAGGCTCGTTCACTGGCGGCCGTGCACCCGCCAGCAAGCTTACCAGGCCGACATCACCTACGGTATCAGCAGCGAGTTCGGTTTCGACTACCTGCGCGATAACATGGCCATCCGTAAGGATCAGCTCGTCCAGCGCAGTCTGCACTACGCCATCATCGACGAGGTCGACAACATCCTCATCGACGAAGCGCGGACGCCGCTCATCATCTCCGGCCCGGCGGCGCGCAGCGGCAAGGAGTACACTCGCTTTGCCGAGTACGTGCGCCGCTTGCGGCCCAACACGGCCGACGAGGACGAGGAACCCAACGGCCACTACGACATCGATGAGAAGAGCCGCAGCATCAGCCTGACCGCTGTCTCTTATACACATCTCCGAGCCCACGAGACCGTACTAGATCTCGTATGCCGTCTTCTGCTTGAAAAAAACAACAAACCTACAGCCTCAGAAATGACACGAGCGTCTCATCTAGACCAGAAAAGCGCAGAA
>CALLZA010000986.1 GCA_937858165.1 uncultured Ardenticatenia bacterium | reverse complement strand
TGTCTATGCTGCTCTGATGGTTATTTTTTGTTTCAAGCAGAAGACGGCATACGAGATCTAGGACGGTCTCGTGGGCTCGGAGATGTGTATAAGAGACAGCCTCTTGCCAGGCGCGGGCGGGGATGCCTTCGGCCTGCAAGCGTCCGGCGATGATTTCGGCCGGGGTGATGCCGGAGGTCTGTTCGACGACTTCCCAGCGCACCTGTTCAAAATCGCCCGGTTGGGCATCGCTGTCATGGGACTCGGGCAGGGGTTGAGCGTTGCTTGTGTCGGTCATAATTTGTCGGCCTGCTGACTATGCTACTACACGCAGTATTATACCGCGTCCGGCCACCAATGGGCAGCCAGTCTAAGGAAACGCCGAACTCATCGTTCGGCCGCCTCCACCACACGTCTATTATAGATGAGGTTGAATATAAACCAACGTTGATCATCACCCGTTAGGCATGATGGATGTCATGTATGCTTAGAATCTCATGCCAAGACGCAAAACGCGCCAAGCTCAGAAGGATTCTGAGCTTGGCGCGCTTTGCGTTAGATTCTAATCGCCAACGGCCACAGCCGGCGCGCCGGTGTAGCGGGGGCAGTTGGCGCACCTGGCCGGCAGCCGCCCTTCGGCCCAGGTCAGCGCCACCCAACACGCCAGCGACGGGTTGCGCGACGCCGCACAGCGGGCGCGCTTGGTCTCGTCGCAGTTTTTGAGCACCCAGCAGGGAACCTTGAGCGCCGAGGCGACCACCGGCGACTCCGCCCCGGCCATCGGCAGAGGTATGGCCGCCCCACTAGCCGATTGCCCTTTCTCCTGGCTCTCCCAACGGTTGGCCAGCCTGGTCATGGCATAGCCGATGGCGAACAGCAGCGCCAGCGGCAGCACGCAACGCAGCGCAAAGAGCGCCATCGTCACCGCTATCGCCTGGAATTCGTTCATAACCTAACTCCTAAGTCTCGCCCTGATCTGACAGGTCTTCCCCGACCTGTCAGGTCTAAAGGTGGCTCCTGACTGTAGGATAGGCGCAAGCGGGACGGGTGTCTATTGGGTGTATAGAGTATTTTGGGTGTGGGGGAAGATACCCAGAGCAGTCGATGGTGCATCCCACTTTGTGGAGTGGGTTGCATCTTCCGGGCAAAGAGGGTGCGACGCACTTCAGAAAGTGCGACGTGCCGGCTACTCCTCCAGCCCAATCAACCCCTTGCGCAGGGCATACTTGACCAGATCGACCCGGTTGTGGAGGTTCAGCTTGCGCATGATGTTCTCGCGGTGGCGGTCGACGGTCTTGGCGCTGATGACCAGTTGGTCGGCGATCTCGTTGTTGCTGAACCCCTGGGCGATGAGCGTCAGCACTTCCTGCTCGCGCGGCGTCAACTCGTCGCCCGGCGGCTCCCCTTCGCCGGCCGGGCCGCGCCGCAAGTAGTCCTGCACCAGCCGCCCGGCCAGCGACGGGTAGAGGAATACCTCGCCGCGGCTAACGGCGCGGATGGCCGACACCAGCTCGTCGGGCGCGGCCCGCTTGGGCACGTAGCCCGACGCCCCGGCGCGTAGCATCTCAAAGAAGTACTGGTCGTCCTCATACATCGTCAGGGCCAGCACGGCCGACGCCGGCGCGTTGGCTTTGATGCGCCGCGTGGCCTCAATGCCGTTCATGCCCGGCATCTCAATGTCCATCAGCACCACGTCGGGCGACAGTTCGGCCACGCGGCGGATGGCTTCCTGCCCCGTCTCGGCCTCGCCGACGATGATCATGTCGGGCTGGGCCTGGAGCAACATGCGCAGCCCGGAGCGCACCACGGCGTGGTCGTCGGCCAACAGCAGGCGAATCTGATCAGACATAGGTACCTCTCCAGAGGGATTATCCGCAGATTGGGCAGATTCAGGAAGCTCACGCAAAGTCGCTAAGGGGCGAAGGCGCCAAGAAGAAAAGCGCACGCCAAGACGCAAAGTACGCCAAGCTTTCTTTACTTTCGTCTTTACGTGAACTCATGCTGTTTCTTCCTTGTGCGCCTTTGCTACTGAGCGCCTTTGCGTGAGCCTCTTATATGTGTGCAATCTGTGCTGCCTCTTTCTTATAAGGGTCGGGGATGGCGACGCGGACGGTGGTGCCCTGGCCGGGGCGGGAGTCGATCTCGGCCGTGCCCCCGACGAGTGACGCCCGCTCCTGAATGCCCAGCAGCCCCCAGGCGGCGCGCCCGTCGGCCGCGCTCAACGCCCCGGCTACGTCGAACCCCCGACCGTCGTCATCGACCGACAGCCGCACGTCGCTCTCGCCAAACACCACCTGCACCAGCACGCTGCTCGCCCCGGCGTGGCGCACGACGTTGGTCAACGACTCCTGCACAATGCGAAAGACGGTCGTCTCGATGTCGGGCTTCAGCCGGGCGCTCTTGCCATTGGTCAGCAGTTGGGCCGGAATACCGGTGCGCTGCTCAAAGGTGTGGATGTGGCCGCGCAGGGCGGGCAGCAGGCCCAGGTTGTCGAGGATAGACGGCCGCAGGTCAGCGATGACGTTGTGCACTTCCTGCAACACCTGGGCGTTCATCGTCTTCATGTCGGCCAGCTGACGACGCACCGCCGCCGGGTCACTGTCCAGCCGGTCGGCGGCCGCGGCCAGCCCCAGCCCCAGCGCGGTCAGCGTCTGGCCGGTGCCATCGTGCAGTTCGCGGGCGATGCGCTGCCGCTCCGCCTCCTGGGCCGAGACAACGCGGTGGAGCAGCTCGCCGCGCACCTTGCCGCTCTGCTGCACCTGATCGTAGAGGGTGGCGTTCTCAATGGCGATGCTCAACTGATCGGCGATGGCCCGCGCCAGGGCGGCGTCGCGCAGGGTCAGGGGCGCCGCGTCGTAGACAGCGCAGAGGACGAGGCTGCCGATGACCCGACCGCCGACGGCCAGGGGCATGGCCAGCGTATGCGCGCCTCTGTGGTCGCCGCTGTGGTTGCCGCTCGGGGTCTGCGTCTGGCCTAGCGCTGCCAGCCCAGGCGAGTCGGCGGGAGCGTCGGCCGCCGGCTCGTCGCTGCTGGGCAGTCGCAACGGCAGAACGGTGTGGTCGGGCATCCACGACGGTTGGCCGGTGGCGATGGTGTAGTCGGCCAGTTGTAGCCCCTGGGCCTTGCGCTCGGCCACCGGCGCGGTCGGGTCGTTGCATTCGACGACGGAGACGATGTCCAGCGGCGCGCCGGGGCCGCGCGACAGGGCCAGCATGCCGGCGTTGACCTGGGGCAGCACGCCGACCAACAGGGGCACAGCGTCGTCCAGCAGGCGCGCCCGGTCGAGCGTGGCGGCCATGCGGCGCGAGATGGTGAAGAGCAGGGCTAAATCCTGCACAGCGGCCGAAAGCTCGCGGTTCAACTGCTCCGTCTCGGCCCGCGCCGCCTCCTGCACGCGCAGCGCCTCCTCGCGGGCGGCGTTGCGGGCCGCGCGGGCTTCGGCCAGCCGCTGCTCGTTTTCGATGTCGAACACGTTCAGGGCGCGAATGATGAAAACGGCCATCAGAACGGCCATCGCCGCGCGCAAGACCTGCACCGGGAAGCCGAATAGCCGCAGGAAGAGGTCAGCGTTGAGGACGGTTGACGGGAAGAAGAAGCTCGGCTGGGTGAAAACCTGGGCGATGGCGTAGATGAACAGCGCCGCGGCCGCGCCCAGCAGCGCCCGGCCGAAGCCGGCCATGCCCCGCCGCCGGAACACACCCTGCTCCAGCCAGATGGCCCAGGCGGCGATGAGCGCGCCGGTGACGCCCAGGGTGTAGCGGGCCAGCACGTCGGCGGCGTTGATCATCGGCAGCCGCTCCGGGCGCGAGACCAGCCAGGTGGCGACGACGCTCAGCCCCCACAGGGCCAGGAAGCCGCCCGCGCCCAGCAACGCCAGCCGGTTGCCGTTCCTGGCCTGCGCGTCGTCGATCTCACGCCGGTTGGCATAGAGTAGGCGGATGCCGAAGAAGACCAGCAGCAGGAACGACAGCACCAGGTGAAGTAGGTGGACTTCGGGCAGCAGCAGCCAGCCGGGGATGTTCGACGCGCCACCGGTGTCGATGTGGACGAACATGTCGTGCCACTCTTGCAGGCCGTGGACGACGCCGAAGCCGGCCAGGAACAGCAATGCCCCTGCCAGGCGGAACTCCGACGTGCGAAAGCGGGCCGAGGCCAGCCAGATGGCCAGGCCCATGCTGAAGAAGGCCAGGCCATAGAAAAAGTAGACGACGACGAGGTTGCGGGTGAAGAACTCGGCCATTGGCAGTTATCGCCACCTAGTGGGCATCGTCGCGGTGGGTTGAAACCCACCGCTAGCGTGAAAGTGCGATGAATCGCACTGAAGAAGCACGATACCCTCTGAAAGTGCGTTTGAACGCACTTCTACGCTAGCGGCGGGGTCTTCTA
>CALLZA010000985.1 GCA_937858165.1 uncultured Ardenticatenia bacterium | reverse complement strand
TTGCTGTCGCCTCCTCGTCTAGTCTTCCCCAGCCACGCTTCGGGGGGGGCCACATACCTCGTAGTCTGGAGCATAGTCGGGTCTACTCGGGCAGGGTGCGGATTAAGGCGATGAATTCGGTAAACTGCTCATCGGTCAGCGCCGGGTTGCCACCCTTGGGGGGCATATCGACGCCGGTCGTGTTGTCGGGGTGGCTTATAGGCCGGCCCGTCTTGATGAAGTCGAGCAACTCCTGATCGCTCACGGTCAGCAAAAATTCGCTGGTCGTGAACGGCTTGCCCAACCCCTCGACACCCACACCACCCGCGCCGTGGCAGGCGATGCAGACCATGTCGAACTGCGACTTGCCCGCCTCCGGGTCGCCGGCCAGCGTGCCTTCCGCGGGGGCTTCGGCCACGGCTTCACCTTCCGCTTCGGGCGCGGCCGTCTCCCCACCGCCGCCACAGGCGGCCAGGGCCAATACCATTACCAGCGCGGCCAAAAAGGCCAGAAACGTGTACTTACGGGTCATCTTTCTCTTCACTCCTTTGTAGTTATCAGTTGTCAATGGCCAATGGCCAGTAACGACGCTCTTCATTCCTAATTCCTAATTCCTAATTCCCCTCACTCCATCCCATGCACATTCATCAACTCCCCTGCCTCGGCCGCGGCCACGATCTCGGCAAAGGTCATGACAACCGCCTCCGGTTGGTCGAAGGCCAGAGCGCGGGCCGACTGCTCGTCGGCCGTCACGGCGATGCCCGTGCCCATCGGCGTGCGCAGGCCGGAGTTCATGACAAACCAGGCCTCATCGGCCGCAAGCCAGGCGGCGCTGTTCACATCGTGGACCCAAACCGAGGCCGTCGGCTCGCGGTTCTCGCCCATGAAGACCAGCATCTCGCCCACGTCATCGAAGCGACGGGCTTCCCCCTCGGCCGTCCAATAGGCCGCGGCGTACTTCTCCTCGCTGATGATCATGTCGCACTCGTCGCACACGTCCTGGCCGTAGAGAATCTCCGGCGGCTGGGTCGTATCCGCCCCGCCGCCACAGGCGGTTAGGGTCAGAAGCAGCAAGACGCACAGGATGAACCACATGGCGGCGCTCGTCGTTGGTCGTTGGTTGTTGGTGGGTAGTCGTCGGTTGTTAGTCATGAGTCGATGGTCGTTGGTTGGTGGTTGATGGTTGAAGGACGGTCACCGAGTTCTTGATTCGTAATTCCTAATTCCTAATTCCCAATTTCTTATAGCACGCCTCGCTTATGAAACACCCGCGTCGCCAGGGCAAACGGCGCGACGATCCACACCAGCAGCAACCCGACCAGCAGCGCCCACAACGCCCCACCATAGGTGCGAAAGGCGTAGATGCCCGCCGGGCCGAGAATCTCCAGATTGTCGCGCAGGTTCAGTACGGCGGCGATCTTGAACACCTGCAACGGATTGATCAGCGCCAGGGCCAGGAGTTGCTGCACATTCAGTTGCACCACGGCCGACGTGCCCATCAGCCCCAGGTCGCCAAAGTAGACCAGAATGAGCCACAGGAACAGTGCCAGCCCCACAGCCGTCGCTGCCCGCCGCACCGCGGCCGAGATGAGAAAGCCCACGCTCAGACTGGCCACGGCCAACAGCACCGACAGCACCAGCAGAGTCAGGTAGACCATGAAGTCGCCGCCGCCGCCGGACACGGCCATCATCAGCCCCGTCAGCCCAAAGCCAATGGCCAGCGCCGCCGCTAGGGCCAGCGCCAACCCGACGAACTTGCCCAACAGCAGCTCCGCGCCGCTGATGGGCTGGGCCAGCAGGTAGACCAGCGTGCCCCGCTCGCGCTCCCCGGCCAGGCTCATCGCCCCCAGCGTCAGGCCCATCAGCGGCACGATGAGCAGGATGAGGTTGATGAGGCCGGCCGTCGTGCGGCCGAAGCCGGCCACGCCATAGCTGCCCGCGCCGGACACGGAGAACCAGGCCAGCGCCAGCGACAGCCCGGCGAAAGCCACGGCGTAGAGCAGGAACCAGCGGTTCCGCAGCGCGTCGCGCAGCTCTTTCTGTATCAGGATGAGAACGTTCTCAAAGTCCATAACAAAGCCTTTTATAAACCACAGATTACGCAGATTTCACAGATTTCTTACCAATCTGTGAAATCTGTGGAATCTGTGGTTCCATCCTTCTTACTCAACGCTGAAGTCATCCACGTCCAGCCCGGCCTCGTGCAGGGCGCGAAACACCTCACCCTTGGCCCCCGGCCGCACCTGGACGCGCACGCCGCGGCCGTTGCGGCTGACGGGCATGCCCAGCCGGGTGAGCGCCTGCAACGCCGGGTCGATACCCGTGTCGGGCAGATAGAGGTGCAGCGTCGTCTCCCAGTTCAGTTGCCGCTCCAGTTGGTCGGGCGGGGCGTCGACCACCAGGCGGCCCCCTTCCAGCAGCAGCACCCGGTCGGCCAGCGCGGTGATCTCCTCCAGATGGTGGGACGAAAAGACCATCGTCTTGCCTGACCGTTTCAGCCCGCGCAACAGCGTTAGAAACTCCTCGCGCGAGCGGATGTCGAGGCTGGCCGTCGGCTCGTCGAGCACCAAAATGGGCGGGTCAGACAGCAGAGCCACGGCCAGTGCCAACCGCTGCTTCAGCCCGCCCGACAGCTCGCCGACGCGCTTCTGGACGTGGGACATCAGCCGCACCTGCTCCAGCAGCGGCTCGAAGTCGAACCCGTCGGGCACTTTCTTCAGCCGGGCGTAGAAGACCAGCGTCTCGGCCACGCTCATATCGTCGTGGAAGCTCAACTCCTGCGGTACAAAGCCGATGAGCCGGCGCACAGCCTTGCTCTGGCGGCGGGCGTCCAGACCGTTGATGGTGATTTCGCCCTCATAGGGGAAGAGGTTGAGCAGGCAGCGGACGGCCGTCGTCTTTCCCGCGCCGTTGGCCCCCCAGAGGGCCACCGCCTCGCCCGCCGCCACGGCGAAGGACAGGTCATCGACGGCAGTGAAGCGGCCGAAACGCTTGGTCAGGTTACGAACTTCGATCATAGTTACTTTCCAAAATCCCGATCCGCAGCCTCGTTCGCAGTAAGCCGCTTTAGCGGCGCTCTTCAGAGGTGGCGCTAAAGCGCCAACGACGAGCCTAATCCACGGACAGTTCCTTCTTTATCACAGGCAGCCGATAGTTCCGCCGCCCTACACGCGCCAGGCCGACCAGGGCCAGCAGCGTCATGGGCAGCAACAATACCGGCCACATCTGCCCCTCGCCGCCCGTCTGCGGCAGCGGCGCGTTGGTTGGCAGGATGGGCTGCGTCAGGGGCAACTCGTCGACCAGGATGGGCTGCGGCCGGACAAGTGGAAAGGCCCGCGCGGCAAAGTCCACCGCGCTGACGACCGGGCTATAGATGAACAGCCGCAACTCCGGTCGGCGGCCGAGTAAGTCATCCAGCAGCCGCTGTGAGCGGTAGGCGATCTCGCCCTGGCCGTCGCCGTCCACATCATACCCGGCGTAATCGCTCCAGTAGTTGCCGCGCTGGCCGACCGTCCACTCATTGTCGCGCAGTTGCCCGCCGCCGGCCACCACCACCTGCTGCTCGTTCTCAATGAAACTGTTGTCGCTGATCAGGTTGTGGCGTACCGAGGGCAGCATCTCAATGGCGATGTCGTTGTAGGCGAACAGGTTGCCACGGAAGATGCCCGTGCTGTCCAGCTCGCGCGGCGAACCGTCCACAAACGCCCCGACGCGGTTATCGAGGAAGCGGTTGCCGGTGACGACCGAGTCGTCCATGTCCTTCAGGCCGATGCCGTAGCCGCTCGGCCCGCGGTTGAAGGCGATCAGGTTGTCACGCAGGATCATGCGGCGACCGTACATCAGATAGGCGCCGACGGAGTTGTTGGTCAGCCGGTTGCCTTCGATGATCGCGTCGTCGCAGTACATGAAGTGCAGCCCGTAGCGGCCATGCGAGAAGTCGTTGCCGCGCAGCGTCATACGCTCTGAATACCACAACACGGCGTCGCGGCCGCGGCGGGTGACGTTGTTCTCAATGAGCACGTCGTCACTGTCCCACAGGCGGATCAGGTCGCCGCGGCGAGCGATATCGAGCTCTTGCCCCTCAATGGTGTTGCCACGCACCGTTGTGCCCGGGGCAGCGTTGATGTAGATGCCAAAGAGCACATTGACCAGCTGGTTGTCTTCGACCAGGGCGCGCGGCGCGGCGGCGATGATGCCGGAGTCTTCGCGGTCGAGCGAGTTGCCCGTGTTCTGCACGACGAAGCCGCGCACCGTCGTGTCCGGCGCCTCCAGGCGCAGCACCGTGCCCGCGCCGCCGGCGTCCAGCGTCGCGCCGTCCAGCCCGATCAGCGTCAGCGAGCGGTCGACGACCAGGTTGCCGTGGAAGACGCCGCCGGTCACCTCGATGG
>CALLZA010000984.1 GCA_937858165.1 uncultured Ardenticatenia bacterium | reverse complement strand
TGTGTTTGTTGCCGACGTGTGATGTATACTGTTGATGGTGACAGCTGCTGATTGTTTGTTTCATTGGTCGCTTATAGTCACTTCGCTCTCTTGTAATTTTTGAGTGCTAGTGATTCCACTGTTTAGTGCTATTCTGTTTCTTTTTTTTTTTTTTTTCTGTTCTTTTTTTTTTTTTTGTTTTGTTGTTTTTTTTTTTTCAAGCAGAAGACGGCATACGAGATCTAGTACGGTCTCGTGGGCTCGGAGATGTGTATAAGAGACAGGTTCGACGCGCGTTGCGGTCTGGCTGTCAGCCCCGATCTGCTGAGCGGCCCGCTACGCCCGCTGGCCGATGAAATCATCGCCCTCGGCCGCCGTTTCGGCCTGCGCGCCGTGGCCGCCCAGCCCATCTATTGCCTCGATGCCGAACAGCGCACCCAACTGCGCTTGCTGGCGGCCATCGACGCCAACTGCCTCGTGCGCGACGTCGACCCCGGCCTGCTGCCCGACTGTGGCGACGCGACCAGCCCACTGGCGTGGCCCGCGCCGGCCGAGTTTGCCGCCACCTACGCTGACCGACCGGAGCTGCTGGCCGCCGCCGGCGAACTGGCCGATGGCTGCGGAGAAGCGTTGCCCGACGGCCGCCTGCTCTGGCCGGTGTTGGCCGGCCAACCCGCGCCGATACAACTGGCCGAGGCCGCCGCCAGCGGCCTGGCCGACCACTTCGGCGACGACCCGCCGCCGGCCGTCGTCGCCCGCCTGACGCATGAGACGGCGGCCATCGTCGATTACGGCTACGCGCCGCTCTTCCTGCTGGTGGCCGACCTGGTGCGCTTCGCACGGGCGGCCGACATCCCGGTCAGCACGCGCGGCAGCGTCGCTAACTCGCTCCTGGCCTACTGCCTGGGCATCACGACCGTCGATCCCGTGGCCCACGACCTGCTGTTCGAGCGCTTCCTCAACCCGGCCCGCCGCAGCCCGCCCGATATCGACCTGGACTTCTGCAGCCGGCGGCGCGACGAGGTGCTCGACTACGTCCGCCGCACCTATGGCGACGACCGCGTAGCCCTGGTCAGCACGATGAACACGCTCCAGCCGCGCTCGGCCGTGCGCGAGACGGGCAAGGCCCACGGGCTGCCCGAGGCGGTGCTCTCCGCCCTGGTGGCCATCCTGCCCCACGGCTGGCACCCCGACCCGCGCCGCCGCGCCACGGCGACGATTGAGGACGTGTTGCCGACCATCGCCGACGTTCAGCAGCGCGAGGTTGTCCGACTTGCCTACCGTCTCGTCGGCCGTCCCCACCATCCCGGCCTCCACCCCGGTGGCCTGGTCATCACCCCCGGCCCCCTGACCGACACGCTGCCCGTCTTGCTCTCGCCCAAGGGGTTCCTGGCGACACAGTACGAGCACGGCGACGTAGAGACCATCGGTCTGCCCAAGCTCGACCTACTGGGCATCCGCGCCCTGACCGTGCTGGCCGATGCCGTTGACCTGGTGCGCCGCTATCACGAGCCTGCATTCCGGCTACAGGACATCCCGCCCGATGACCCAGCTACCGGCGACATCCTCAGCGCCGGTGACACCATCGGTGTCTTCCAGTGTGAATCCGACGGCGCGCGGCGCACGCTGCGCCAACTGCGCGCCCATAACGTGGGCGATCTGGCCATCGCCGGGGCGTTCTTCAAGCCCGGCCCGGCATTGGGCGGCATGGCCCGCGCCTTCATCGCCCGCTATCGGGGCGAAGAGCCGGTAACCTACCTGCATCCGGCGCTGGAGCCGATCCTCGGCCGCACCCAGGGCGTCCTGCTCTTCCAGGAGCAGATCTTGCGTATCGCCGTCGAGATCGCCGGGCCTGTCTCTTATACACATCTCCGAGCCCACGAGACCGTACTAGATCTCGTATGCCGTCTTCTGCTTGAAAAAAAAAACAAACACAACAAAAAAAAAAAAAAACAACAATATACCTCATACGCTGCATTATACGAGAAAAACACACAGAGACCAATTCCAAATCATTCTAAAGGCAGTCAGACACCAGTCCTCTCACATGATAAACGCACCATTCACGCATCGTGAATAATGAGTAGCCAGTAACTTATCAACAACACCTATAC
>CALLZA010000983.1 GCA_937858165.1 uncultured Ardenticatenia bacterium | reverse complement strand
TATTGTTTATTAGTTTTTTTCATATTTTCCTCTTTTATCCTTTTTTGTCTTTGTTTCACGTGTTCTTTTTTTTTTTTCGTTGTTTTTTGCATATATTTTTTTTTTTTTTAATGATACGGCGACCACCGAGATCTACACTAGATCGCTCGTCGGCAGCGTCAGATGTGTATAAGAGACAGCTATTCGACTGAGCGGAGGATGCCTATCGTATTGCGTAGCCACTCATTGACCAGTTCATCTGTCTTATGGCCGGTTTTCCCGGCTAAAGCACGGATGTACTGCTCTACATCAGGATCAAGATAGATTGGGAGGTGCAAGACCGTATCGGGGCTGTAAAACTTGCCCCGTACCCCTTGGCTGAAATCATATTCGGGTTCCATGTCTTCGCCCTCTTCATCCTTGGAAGTGTTGTTCATAAGCATCTATCTCCGCCGGTGTCGCCCTTCTGGCCGATATTATCCGCAATTTTGCTTCGGCCGCACCTAAGGCCTCAAATGTATGGGCAACGATAAGAACGTTTCCACTGTGATCCATGCCAATTGTAACCCATCGCTCTTCATCGCTGCTATGGATTTCATCAAAAAGCGAGAGTAAGTTCGGATCGCTAAACACAGTTGCCGCTCGCTGAAACGTCACGTCATGCTTCCGCACGTTTTGTGCGGCCTTGCGCGGATCCCATTCAAAGTAGTAATTCATCCCCCTGCTCACTTGCTAACCCAGACCTGACAGGTTTCGGAAAACCTGTCAGGTCTACCACTTACAGCTCCCCCGACCGCGTCCGAATCCTTTTTGTCACATGCGCCGCGAACTCGCCCAGCGGCGTGTCGTTGCGCTGCTCGCCGTCGCGGTAGCGCACGGCCAGCGTCTCGGCCGCTGCCTCCTGCCCGCCGACGACGGCCATGTAGGGCACGCGCATCAGTTGCGCGTCGCGAATCTTGGCCCCCATCCGATCGCTGCCCAGATCGGCGCGCACGCGAATGCCCGCCTCGCTCAGCCGGGCGGCCACGCGCCGGGCGTAGTCGTGGTGGTCGTCGGTAATGGGGATGACGCGCACTTGCTCCGGGGCCAGCCAGACGGGGAAGTTGCCACCGTAGTGTTCGATCAGGAAGCCGATGTAGCGCTCATGCGCCCCCAGCGGCGCGCGGTGGATGCAGTAGGGCATCTCCGGCTGGCCGTCGCGGTTGGTGAAGGTCAGCCCAAAGCGCGCCGGGGCCACGAAATCGACCTGGTTGGTGGCCAGCGAGAACTCGCGGCCAATGACGCTCCACGCCTGCACGTCGATCTTCGGCCCATAGAACGCCGCCTCGCCGCGCGCCTCCACAAAGGGCACACCCGACGCCTTCATCACCCGCCGCACGATGTCTTCGGCCTTCAGCCAGGCCGCCTCGTCGTCGGCGTACTTCACGCCCAACTGGCTGCGCTCGTGGAGGCTCAGGCGCATCACGTAACGGTCGATGCCGAAGAGGTTGAAGTAGTGGCGGTAGAGATCGATGACGGCCATGAACTCCGCCTCGACCTGATCCTCGGCGCAATAGATGTGGGCGTCGTTCTGCTGGGCGGCGCGCGCGCGCATCAGTCCGAACAACTCGCCGCTCTGCTCGTAACGGTAGATCATGCCATATTCGGCCAGACGAAGCGGCAGGTCGCGGTAGCTGCGCGGCTTGCTGGCGTAGATCTTGTGGTGGAACGGGCAGTTCATCGGCTTCAGGTAGTAGCGGGTCTCCTCCCGTTCCATGGGCGGGTACATCGACTCTTCGTAGTACGGCAGGTGGCCGCTGTGGCGGAAAAGCTCCTCCTTGGCGATGTGGGGCGTGGCCACGCGCTGATAGCCGGCGGCGTCCTCCATCTCGCGGGCCAGCTTCTCCAGCTCCTCACGCAGGATGGTGCCGTTGGGCAGCCAGAGGGGCAGGCCGGGGCCGACCCTGTCTCTTATACACATCTGACGCTGCCGACGAGCGATCTAGTGTAGATCTCGGTGGTCGCCGTATCATTAAAAAAAAAAAAGCATGTAGAGGGCGAGACCGCGTGCATAGCTAGCTATAATCATGCCAACAAGTCAGAAGGTAGGGCAGAGGACAGGAGAGACAAAGAG
>CALLZA010000982.1 GCA_937858165.1 uncultured Ardenticatenia bacterium | reverse complement strand
TGGATGTAGTATTTGGATGGAAGTGTTGCGGTGTGGGAGTTGAGAGATTTGTTTTTGTTAAAGCAGAAGACGGCATACGAGATCTAGTACGGTCTCGTGGGCTCGGAGATGTGTATAAGAGACAGGGCCTGATACGTCCCGATGACCTCGAAGTCGGCCGCGCCCAGATCGCCCAGATCGACGGTGATGGTATCGCCCACGGCCAGGTCGTTGAACTCGGCCGTCTCGCGGCTGATGACGGCCACGCGGCCGGTGTCGTCGGGCGATAGCCAGCGGCCGGTGATGATGAGCGGCTGGTAGGTGTCGCTGCCCGCTGGGATGCCGAACAGTTCCGCCCCCAGCCCGCCGGTGTCTTCCATCTCCTCCCCCTCGCGCAGTACCGTGCCGCTGACCGAGTACCACGGTTCGGCCGACAGCACGCCGGGGAAGCGCTCGATGAGGTCGGCCATGCGGTCGGAGCGGTGGGGCTGGAAGAAGAAGAGGCGCAGGTCGTAGTTGCGCCGGTCGAGTTCGGTGTCCAGCGTGTGGGTCATCGACGACGAGAGGGTCAGCACCATCAGGAACATCGTCCCGGCCAGAATGAGGACGAGTTGCGTCAACAGCAAGCGCCCCTTGCGGCGGAACATGTTGCCCAGGGCGATGGTATAGGGTGAGGGCATAACGCGCTCGGCCAGCCGCTCGATGCTGCGGTCGAGGCGCGACGAGCCGAAGTCGCCGCCCAGGCCATAGGACGCCAGCGCCTCGCGCACGGAGATGGCCGCGCCGCGCATGACCGGCCACAGGGCGGCCAGCAGCGGGGCGACGATGGCCGCCAGCGACTGCCAGACAACGGCCCGCGTGGAGAAGCGGAAGACGTCGTAGTCGATATTGAACAGCAGCAGCAGTTGGCGCGTTGTCAGGAAGGCCATCAGCATCCCCGCCGGCAGGGCCACCAGCAGCGCCAGCAGGCCGAAGATGAGTACCCCGGCCAGGTAGACGCGGGCCACGACGCGTGTTGTGCCGCCCAGCGCTTTGATGACGCCGATCTGGTCTGTCTGCTGGGTGATGAGCGCCGTGGTCGTGTTGATGACGATGACGACGCTGGTCAGCAGCGAGACCACGGCCAGGATTTGCAGCACGACGGTGATGCCCAGCACGGTGTCATAGCCCCAATGCCTGTCGGGCTCCTGGTAGAGCACCAGGCTAACGCCGACGCCCTGTTGCGCCAGCTCCTCTTTAATGGCCGCGGCCCGGTCGCGGGCATACGCCTCGCTGTACGGCTCCACCTGCACCAGTAACTGGATGAACTGCCCCTCCGGGAAGCCGAAGCGAGCCATCATCGACTGCTCGACGAAGAAGTAGGCGTTGCCGCCGAACTGGGGCGGGGGGACGAACGGGTGGCGGATGAGACCGGCGACGGGGAAGGCCCGGTCGGTGCCCTCGACCTCGAAGATGATCTCGTCGCCCATCGCGATGCCGTAGTGGCTGCTGGTGATGCGCTCGACGGCGATACGCGTGTCAATGGGCCACTCTCCCGCCTTCAACTCCAGATGGTCGAACGTCTGATTTTCGAAGTCATCGCGGGCGACAATTGTTGCCGCCTGCCACTCGGCCTGATCGGGCGCGGTCTTGTAGCGGACGGTGGCGATGTTGAGCGGTTCGACGCCGACGACGCCGGGGATGTCGGTCAGGGCCGCGGCCGTCTCGCGGTCGATGGGCCGGCGCAGGATGATGTTGAGGTGCGACGGGTTGACCGACTGGTGCGCCTCGTTCATGCCCGACAGCATCTGGTCGGCCAGGCCGAACATCGCCCCGATGGCGAACACGCCGGCGGCGATGCTGAGCACCGCCAGCAGTGTGCGCGCCTTGCGATGCCAGAGATCGAAGCGGACTTTGTCCCAGAGTACGCCCATAATCAGTGGTCAGTGGTCAGTGGTCAGTGGTCAGTACCGGCTGGCCACTGACCACTGACCACTGACCACTATCTGAAGAGATCAACCCATCGCGGATCTCGACGACGCGCGAGCCGCGGGCGGCCAGGGTGCGGCTGTGGGTGACCATGACCATCGTCTTGCCGGCGGCGACAAGCTTCAGGAAGAGTTGGAAGACGTCCTCGGCCGTGGTCGAGTCGAGGTTGCCCGTCGGCTCGTCGGCCACCAGCAGCGGCGGGTCGTTGGCCAGGGCGCGGGCGATGGCCGCCCGCTGCTGCTGGCCGCCTGAGACCTGGCTGGGCAGCTTGTGGGCCTGGTCGGCCAGCCCGACGGTGTCGAGCAGGGCCATTGCCCGCGCCTGCCGTTCTCGCCGCGGTAGCTTTTTGACCAGGTCCATCGGCAGCATGACGTTCTTGACCAGGCTGAGCGCCGGCAGCAGTTGAAAGAACTGAAAGATGATGCCCAGATGCTCGCCGCGCCAGACGGCCAACTCGTTCTCGGTCATGGTGTGCACCGACTGGCCGGTGACGATGACCTGGCCGTCGCTGGGGTGGTCGATGCCGGTGATCATGTTGAGCAGCGTCGATTTGCCGTTGCCCGATGGGCCGACGATGGCGACGAACTCGCCGGGCATGATGTCGAGCGAGATGCCTTTGAGAACCGTCACCTCACCATCGCCAACGGGGAAGTGCTTGGTGACGTCCTTGACCTGGACGATGGGCGTTGATTGGCCGTTGCCGTTCCACATAAGCGGACAGTTTAGCGCGATTCGTGCGAAAAATCACAAGCGGGGTTCATTTCTCATGAAGATCGTCTCTGGGGGCAGGCAGCAGGGGTGTTGCGCTATTACTTGAACCTCCCGCCCACGTTATGCTATCATTCGCCGCACACAAGCCCTATCCAGTCTAGCGTGGAGAGTGCCGCATGGCCCCGGTTCCCAACGAGTTGCTGGTCGAGTTGCGCAACGTCTTTCGCGAACGCTTCAACCTGAGCGATCTGTCCGATTTGTGCCAGGAGTTGGGTATCGACATCGAAAACCTGCCGGGCACCAGCCGAAACGAGAAAGCGCGCGAACTGGCGGCCTATCTCGGCCGCCGCGACATGGTCGGCAAGCTGGCGGTTGTCGGGCCGAAGAGCTACCCCGACGTGCCGTGGCAAGAAATCCTGGGGCGCTACGGCTACGCCCCACCCGCGCCGGACGCCGGCCGGCTGCCGGCCACGCCGCCGATACAGTTGACCATCGACGACCTGCGCCTGCTTGTGCCCGTGCTGTCTCAATACCCGGAGTTCAACGCGCCCGGCAGCCGGCAGAACCTGCTGGCAATGGCCGGCGTGCTGCCCTATCTCGACGTCGATGTGGCCGGCTCGCCGCGGCAAGTAGCCAACGCCGTGCTGCTGCGCCTCAATGAGCGCGGCGAGATCGCGCCCGGCGACACAGCCCTCGGCCGCCTATTGGCCTATCTCTTGGGCGACGACACACTGCCGCAGTCCGCCAGAGATACTATTTCAGTGATCGTCGCGCGCTATCCATTGGGGATTAGCCAGTAAGCAGTATTCAGTGGGTCAGTAATCAGTCGTTAGCCGCATTCTGAACTCATATCGCGTATCTCTAAACTCGTCACTCGTCACTAAACAGGAGGCACCATGGCCGACCAGTTCTTGAGCCTGACCGACCGCCAGCAACTGGCGAAGGCGCTGGCCAATATATATGACTTGCAGATGGGGCCGGGCGTCAGAGCCAGCTTCCTGAAGGCGGCCGGCCTGGGTCGCTTTGTGACGGCGGTCAATCTGGCCGCCGAAGCGCCGCGCTTCTTCGCCACCGAGCTGGTCACGCGCCTGGAGCCGTTCGGCATGTTGCCCGCCGTGCCCAGCCAGCCGCCGTACCACGCCCTGGGCGCGCTGGTTGACTACGCGCGTCAGGTCAGCGAACGGCCGGAGGACGCGCGCTTTCTGGCCGAAACGATGGTCAAGTACCAGCTCATCGCCGACTCGCTCTACCTGGAGCAGCTAAAGACGGAGTACCAGCTCGACGTAGCGCCGGTGCGCCAGGCCGACGCGGCGTTCGCCGTGCCGACCGACCCGCCTGCCCCGGCCGACGAACCGGCGTTCGACCCAGTGGTGGGTGACCAGTCGGAACTGGAACTCATCGTCAACTCCGAGGACAACTTCATCGATATCGACATGCTGGCCGGGGCGATCTACACGGCGCAGGCCGTCGGCCGCATCGAGTTGCCCAAGGGGCGCGCGCACGGCACCGGCTTCCTCGTCGGCCCCGATCTGATGCTGACCAACTACCACGTCTTCAAGAACAAGGAGATGCTGGCCTCGGCCGTGGTGCGCTTCGACTACCACGCCAACGCCGACGGGGCGACGACCCAGGGGCGGGTCTACGAGTTCCAGCCCGACTTCTACGTCGGCAGCCCGGACAAGGAGCTTGACTTCGCCCTGGTCAAGCTCAAGGGGGAGCCGCTGGCCGACCGCAAGTTGCAGCCGGGCGACGAAGACCTGGGCTATCTGGAGCTGTTGCGGCGCGGGCGGCACCGCGGCTATCTGCTGTTGGCCCCGCGCCAGATCGTCGAGCACGAGCGCGTTAACATCATCCAACACCCCAACGGCAACCCGCAGAAGGTGGTTCTGACGCAGAACTACGTGCTGGCCAATATGTCGGCCGACCGCGTCCACTACCTGGCCGACACGCTGCCCGGCTCGTCCGGCTCGCCGGTGCTCAATCGCTATTGGGAGGTCATCGCCCTGCACCACAGCGGTGGGGCCCACCCGCCGCAGAAGGCCAACAATAACCTGCAAAAGGTGCTGAAGGGGCTTTACAAGTTCAACGAGGGCATCCCCATCCGGGCGATTCTGCCCAAGATTGAGCGCTATTTGCCGCGGTAGGAGAGTGGTCAGTATTCAGTGGTCAGTGGTCAGTAGGTCAGTAATCACTTGCCACTCGCCACTCGCATCTGTCATCCTGGTAGTAACCACAGGAGAAAGCTAACACATGGGACGTCGCATCATTTCACCGTACACGTTGGAAGGCATGAAAGGCACGGGCACGGGGTCGCCCGGCACGCCGGCGATGCGAGTTGACGGCTACTTCGACCGCGTCATTAAGAGCATCCCCGGCGACATTGTGGCCGGTTGGACGGCCATCCTCGGCCTGTTCGGCGCGACACCGGGCCTGGTGGCCGGCGTCACCACGACCAACATCCTGTGGGTTCTCTGGGCGCTGCTGACGGTCATCACCTTTTTCTGGACGTATCGCCAGACGCGGCTGCCGGGTGCGCAACCGGCGTGGACGCAGGTGTTCATCTCGACGTTTGCGTTTGTCGTCTGGGTACTGGCGCTGGGCGCGCCGTTCAATACGCTGGCGTTCTACGACACCCGCCTGGCGGCGGCGATCTTGATCGTCTTCACGCTGGGTGTCGGCGCGTTGCAGCCGCGAGAGTAGCTGGTAGACCTCAGAGGTGGGCGCTGCCGCAGCGCCCACCTCTGAGGTCTAGATCGTCGCCATGACCCGGCGCAGGTCTGCCAGGTCGGGGGCCACGCGGTAGCCCTGCGTGCCCACCTGCTCTACGCCCTGCATGACGCCGGGCACGTCCTTCAGGCCGCTGCCGGTGTTGAGCACAACAACGCGCTCATCGGCGGCCACCAACCCCTGAGCCACGGCCTTGAGCAGCCCGGCGTGGGCCGCGGCCCCGGCTGGCTCGCCGAAGACGCCGCTGCCGCGGGCCAACAGCGGAATGGCGGTTAGAATCTCCTCGTCCGACACAGTGACGAACGCGCCGCCCGTCTCCACGACGGCGGCCATCGCCTTCAAGCGGTCGCGTGGCAGCCCGGCGCTGATGCTGTCGGCGCGGGTCTGGGCGTCAATCGGCGGCTTGGTCAGCACGTCCTCACCCTTTTCCCACGCCTCGGCCAGATAGTTGCTGCCCGCGGCTTGCACGCCCATCAGCTTGGGCATGTGGTCGATCCAGCCCAGGGCCATGAGGTCTTTCAGCCCCTTGTGCAGCCCGCCGATGATGCAGCCGTCGCCGACGCTGACGAAGATACGGTCCGGCGCTTCCCAGCCCAGTTGCTCGCAAATCTCCAACGTGGCCGTCTTCTTCCCCTCGCTCATGTACGGGTTGTAGCCGGTCTGTCTCTCATACACCTCTCCGATCACACGAGACCGTACTAGATCACGTAAGCCGTCATCTGCTGGAACACAAAAAGTATTACCAACCACACTGAGCATTAGACCAGCCCAAAAATCAAACGTAAATCAACAGG
>CALLZA010000981.1 GCA_937858165.1 uncultured Ardenticatenia bacterium | reverse complement strand
TGAATGCTACTCAGATACGGTATAAGTATGGTGACACATGAAGGGTAGCGTAAGTTGTAATTTCATATAGTTATTGTGTATGTGATGAAGCATAGAGGTAAGGTGGTTTGTTTGTTTTTTTTGTTTCAAGCAGAAGACGGCATACAAGATCTAGTACGGTCTCGTGGGCGCGGAGATGTGTATAAGAGACAGTGGGAACACGAAACCAGCGAAGACGCTGAAGCCAAATCCTTTTGGGACGGGTTCTTTCACGTGTTCGATGTTTCGCGCCGACGGGTGGCAACCTTTGAACAAGCCGTGCGCAAGGGCGACAGCAAACAGGGCTTTATTGATCTGCTTTGGAAAGGGGTAATCCTGGTTGAACACAAATCCAGAGGCAAAGACCTGGACAAAGCCTTTCAGCAAGCCAAAGACTATTTCCCCGGCCTGAAAGAACACGAACTACCCAGATACATACTCGTTTCGGATTTCCAGCGGTTCCGGCTGTACGACCTCGACACGGGTGCGCAAAACGATTTTGAGTTAGGCGACCTGCCCAACCAGGTGCATTTGTTCGGCTTCATTGCCGGCTACAAGGCGCAGGCCATCAAGGCGCAAGACCCCGTGAACATCAAGGCCGCCGAGCGCATGGGCCGGCTGCACGATGCGCTCAAGGCCAGCGGCTACACCGGCCACCCGCTCGAAGTGCTGCTGGTGCGTCTGCTTTTTTGCCTGTTCGCCGACGACACCGGCATCTTCCCGCCCGCGCAGTCGTTCCGGGCCTTTGTCGAGGAGCGCACCGCTGCCGCTGGCCCGGACCCGGGCGCGGGGCCGGGGCCGGTGAAGCCGCCTCCCACGGCGCGCTGCCCATCCTGGGCCGACGACGCGCGGAGGGCGACCGACGCGTTGACCGTGAGCTTCGTCTTCCACGTGGACGCGCCGTCGTGCAAGAAACGCCCGGAGCCTCGCGTGCTTCGGCTCGAGGTCGACGGCAAGCTCCACAAGCTCGGCACCGGCGACGCGATCCAGTTCGCCGCCGACGTCCCGCACCGCTACCGAAACCCAGGCCGCGCGACCGCGGTCCTGTACATGGTCATCCAGTACCGGTAGCCGCAGGCTGCGGCTTACGTCGGGTCGGGCTTGGGGGTGGTCGGCCCGTTTGGCGGGAGCTTCGGCGGCTGGTGCTTCGGCGGCAGGCGCGGCAGCCGGTTGCACCGGTGCGGCGCAGGCAGCCAGGAGCACGCTCAACACCACTGCAACCGTCAACACAATTGACAGTCTCTTTTGCATGAGGAAATTCTCCTTTGAGGGACGTGCGAATAAAAGGATGAATGAAGATTGTTGCGTCACGCCAACATAGTGCGGCAGAGAATCAATTTAGGTATAGCGTAGCTCAAAGCTCCTGTCAAGTTCGCTGTAGAAACCAGCCAGGCCCTCGATGACGCTGTCACTCTTGCGTAGAAAGTGTCACCCATGGGCCGGCGGCGAGGGGGGGGCCTACGCCAGGGGAAAAAGGGGCGGCCGGGTGGTGGCCGGCTTCCTGATGGGCGCGGAGATCGGCGCGCTGGGCGTCGCCGTCGGCAACCCGCCGCGCCCCTACGTCGCCATCATGGGCGGGGCGAAGATCTCGGACAAGATCAAGCTCATCGAGAACCTGCTGGACAAGGCCGATAAGATCCTCATCGGCGGCGGCATGGCCAACACCTTCCTGAAGGCCCAGGGGCACAACATGGGCCAGTCGCTGGTCGAGGAAGAGGCGCTGCCGGAGGCCAAGCGGCTGCTGGAGATGGCCGCCGACCGGCTCATCCTGCCCGTTGACCTGGTGACGGCCACCGAGGTGACCAACGAGGCCCCGACCGACATTGAAATGGTCTGGGCGTTGACGCCGGAGCGGAAGGCGCTCGACATCGGCCCGGCGACGCTGGAGCGGTTCAACGCCGAGCTACAGGGGGCGCAACTGGTCGTGTGGAACGGGCCTATGGGCGTGTTCGAAGTGCCGCAGTTTGCCAACGGCACGAACCAGCTGGCGCAGATGCTGGCCGGCATGGTCGACCACGGCGCGAAGGTCATCATCGGCGGCGGCGACTCGGCCGCGGCCGTGCGCAAGGCCGGTCTGACGAACAAGATGACCCATGTCAGCACCGGCGGCGGGGCCAGCCTGGAGTTACTGGAAGGGCGGGAGCTGCCGGGGGTGGTGGCGCTGGACGAGAAGTAGGGGCGGTTAGAAATTGGGACCCCTAGAAACCGAGTTTCTCCCGTGAAACTCGGTTTCTACTTCCTGGAAGCTTCGCCAGTGTCAGTTCATCCGCATCTGCGTCTACGACCTCGCCATCATGAGTAGCTACGTATTGTCCTTCATGTGACGCCAACAGCGACTCGTGCAGGTGTTCATAGGCGGCTTGTTCCTCTTCCATGCGCGCGGTCTGGGCGTGCGTACACTTCGGGTTCGGGAATGGCATCTTCCAGCGCCCCGGCCACAAGGGCATCTATTGGATGCGCCTGTTGCTGGGCCAGGGTGGCCGCCCGTTGTGTACGCGCTTGTTCACCCCTCGTAAACATGTTAATCTCCAACTAAGTAAATCACTAAAAAAGGAAAGTATTATGGAGCAACTTGTCAAGGTTACACGAGGCGGGCAGATCACTTTACCAGCATCACTGCGGCGTGCAGCCGGCATCGACGTTGGCGACTATGTGGAAGTGGCGGTTACGGAGGATGGTCTTGTACTGAAGGCTAAGCAGGTCATTGATAAGGCACAAGCTTACTTTTGGTCGGCCGAATGGCAGCAGGCCGAGCGTGAGGCCCAGACCGATCTGGATGCTGGCCGGAGCCGCCGCTTCGACTCGGTTGAAGATCTGATAGCCGACCTGGATGGCGAGGACTAAAGTGTTGTTCGAGCGCACTGAGCGCTTCAAGCGCGCCTATCGCAAGTTGGAAACAGCCGAGCGCGAACTGGTGAAAAAGGCCCTGCGGCAATTGGCCGAAGACCGAACACACCCTGGCCTGCGTCTCAAACGGATGCAGGGGACTGACAGCATCTGGGAGATACGCGCTGGGCGCGACATTCGCATCACATTTGAGATCGTTAACGACGTTGCAGTGTTGCGCATCGTCGGCCACCACGACGAAACACTCCGCCAGCCATGAGCACTGAAATCCCACCCGCCTTCCTCGACCTCATCGACGCCCCACCCGTCGCCGCCCTGACCACCCTCATGCCCGACGGCCGTCCGCAAACCACCGTCGTCTGGTGCGACTATGACGGCGCATACGTCCGCATTAACACCATGCGCGGCTTTCGCAAGGAGAAGAACATGCGCGGCAACCCGCGCGTCACCCTCCTCTGCTACGACCCGCATGAGCCGCTGCGCTACCTGGAAGTGCGCGGTACAGTCGTGGAGATGACCGAGAGCGGGGCGATGGAACACCTCGATGCCCTCGGCCTGCGCTACACCGGCATTCGCCCCTACTTTGGCGGCTGTGTGCCGGCCGAACTGGCGGCAACGGAGACGCCCGTCCTGTGCCTCATCCAGCCCCGTCACGTCGTCACCCTCGACGCCCGCAAGGAGTGAGCCATGACCCTGCCCATTCCCGACTCCCACCGCGATCTGCTCACGCGGCCTATCCCCGCCGTGCTGACGACGCTGATGCCCGACGGCCAGCCGCAGTCGAGCCTGATGTGGTGCGACTTCGACGGCCAGTGCGCCCGGTTCAATACCACGGCCGAACGCCGCAAGGGGCGCAATATGCGCGCCGACCCCCGCGTGACGCTGCTTATCGTTGACCCCGATGACACCGCACGCTATATTGAAATCCGGGGTGACGTGCAACTGACGGAAGAGGGAGCCATTGAACATCTCGACGCCCTCACCCGCCAGTATACGGCCCATCCCCGATTCTACGGCTACGTCTCCCCACACGAGCAGCAGGCGCGCGAGACGCGGCTCACCGGCCGCATTGTGGCGACGAAGATCACGTTGGACGCCATCCACCGGTAACCGGCATGTCTGACCAGGCCACTCTCCACGACGCCTACGCCGCCGACTACGACGCGCAAGTCTCGGCCTACGACTGCTATCTGGCCGAAGCGCTGTTCGGCCTGTGCTACGACTTCGTTCAGCCGGGCCAGAGTCTGCTCGACCTGGGCATCGGTAGCGGGCTGTCGGCCGCGCCCTTCGCCCGCGCTGGGCTGCGCGTCGCCGGCATGGACTTCGCCCCGGCCATGCTCGACCTCTGCCGCGCCAAGGGGATCGCGACCGACCTGCGGCAGCACGACTTGCAAGACATACCGTGGCCCTATGACCACGCCTTGTTCGACCATGTTATTTGCGTCGGCGTCTTCCACTTTATCGACCATTTGGAAGCGATCATTAGCGAGGCCAGTCGTGTCTTGCGGTCGGGGGGGCTGTTCGCCTTCACGACCAGGCAGCCGGCCGCGCCCCTTGCGCCGGGCGAGCCATTTGCCCATCACGTGGCGGGCGGCCTGGACATCTACAGTCACGCGCCGGAGAGCGTCGCCGCGCTCATGGCCCGCGCGGGCTTCGATCGCCTGCGGCAACTGCGTTGCTACGTCGGGCAAGACGTGTTCGCCGTCTGGGTGACGCGCCAACGGTCAGGATAATCTCCGGTGTGGGCGAGCATGACTTTTGATAGATGACACCCAGCTGCCCATCGTCTATCCTGATGCTGGCGCGGCGCCGGACAATCGGGCTGCCCTATACAACGACGGGAGGTCTGTCATGTCTCGTATTCGCTTGTTACTTGTCGCTTTGCTCATCGTGGGCCTGGCCGGCTGCACAACCCTCGACGCATTATCCGGCGAGGTGACGGCCGAAAGCCAGGAGACCCAGAGCGTCATTGTCCCCGGTGTTCCGACGCTCGTCGTCGACCACTTTGCCGGCAACGTCACCATTCGCGACGGGGAAGCGGACCGGATCACCGCCAATCTGACCCGCCAGAGCCGCCTGGACAACGCGGCCGAGGCCGAGGCCCAACTCGAACTCATCACCATGACCTTTACCCAGACCGGCACGGACGTGACGTTGTCGATCAAAGGACGCGATGACGTCAGCCAAGGACTCGACGCGGCGACGGCCGACCTGGAACTGCTCGTCCCGCCGGGCACGACGTTGGACGTTAACCAGGGCGCAGGCAATCTAACGATTGAGCGGCCGAGCAGTGACGTGACTGTCAACCTTGGCGCGGGCAACGCCACGGTGACGCTGCCGGCCGAGGCGTCGTTCAATCTGAGCGTCTCCGGCGGCGTGGGCAACGTCAATAGTGAGTTCGAGGGCGTGCCCGACGGCGGCATCGCCACCGACATCGACACGACCATCGGCAGCAACCCGACGCAGACGCTGACGTTCAACGTCGGCGCGGGGGACATCAACATCAATAAGGCACCGTAAGACCTGACGCCAAGACCGCCAAGAGTGCCAAGGACACAAAGAAGAACGGCTCTCTCGGCGTCCTTGGCACTCTTGGCGTGAGGTTTTTATTCTTCTGCTTCGGTCTTCAGCGCTGCCCGAATCTCCGTCGACGACACGTCGTGCCGGAACAGCCGGGCCGGGATGGCCTCGAACAGCGCCTCATACCCCGGCGGTAGCGTCAGTTCGGGCAGTTCGTGGAACAACCCGTCGTCGTCTAGCCGCCCGGCGACGAGGAAGCGGTTGCCATGCGCCTGCAACTCGTCCAGCGCGGCCAGCATATTTGCCTCGCTGTCGCCATAGTAGCGCGGCTGGATGACCCGCTCGGCCGTGTCGAAGCCGACGACGAACACCGCGCCGGGGTAGATGCGAGCCTTCTGGTTGAAGGTCGGCGCGTTGGCGGCGTAGGCCGGGTAGCGCCCGGCGAACTGGCTCAGCCGGTCGAGCACGGCCGCCGGCGGGAGGGGGGGCTTGTCGACGTTGACGGCCGCCAGCTCGAACGCCACCGGCCGCCCCAGCAGCGCCGCTGCCGTCGTGGCCAGCGCCGTGTGCCCGGCGTGCAGCGGGTTGAAGGCTCCAGAGAGCAGCGCCGCCGGCGGTTCGGTGGCCAGCGTCCCGTCCGGCAGGATGCCCAAGAACGGGAGGGCGTCGTTGTGGGGCTGTCTCTTATACACATCTGACGCTGCCGACGAGCGATCTAGTGTAGATCTCGGTGGGCGCCGCATCATTAAAAAAAAACAAATAAAAAAAAAAAACAAAAAACAACAGACGAAAGAAACGTGGCAAAGACGGAGCACAGAGCG
>CALLZA010000980.1 GCA_937858165.1 uncultured Ardenticatenia bacterium | reverse complement strand
CCCGCGCTGGCCTCTGCGGCGGGGGTTGCTTGAGTGGCCTTTTGGCCTGGCGGTGGTGTATGTGGGCTGATGAACACTGCCGATGTGGGCCAATGGCCGGGGGCAGACGGCCCGCCCCCCTGCGACCAAAAAGTGGTTAACGGGTTGGTCAACAGCCCCCGCCCGGCGCTCGTCGTCGGCGCGAACTGTCCGACATCAAAGGCCATGTGGTTACCGACGGTGTAGGCCAGCGCATTCACCGCCCGCGCCGATGCCGCCGCCTGCCCGTCGGTATGCACGCGCACGCCGCTGAAGTCATGGTTGAACCGCGACTCCATGAAGCCGCGCGTGGCGTCGTCCAGCGGCCGACCGGGGGAGCGCAGCACGTCGTGGACGATGGGTGGGGCGACTTCCGGCCCTTCTCCAACGGCGCGACGTTGCAAGCCCAACCGCTTCTTGCGGCATTCGGCGCACTCACCGCCGTTGCCGGCGTACTTGCCGCAGGCGCAGGCGCGCTGGAGGGTACAGGTGGATGGCTGAGCAACCAATGTATTGCCTTCATTTTGTTTTTGCGTGATCGCTAACATACAGTCCTCAATATCCGCCATCTACAGGAGGCATTGTTCAAGGAATATTTCCCGCAGAAAGCCTCGACCAGAAATCTACTGCTGTATTTAATCGGTTTTCTGGCGGCACTTTCCCTTCAGTAGCCCAATCGCGAATCTCGTATTGCTCCATCAATTTAAGAAACAACAAGATCGCCTCTCGCTCACCACGGCTAAAAAGTTTCGTCCGGGCCCAGAAAAAGTCCCATTTCCAGCCGCTTCTTTCAGACGGAGGGGTCAGATTGAAAATGACAGAGTCGAGTGCAACATCCACTGCATAATAAGAAACGACACAGGCAATCATGTAGGCAGGGAGGTAATATCGAAAGGCAGTCGGCGTAAAGAGCGGCAAAGCTTCTTTATATTCATGCACCATGCCGACCGTTACTTCCATCCATTCTTTACTCCTAAATGCACTCGCGACTTCGCTGCTTTCGAGATCATAGCTGCTCGGGTCAACCACCAGCTCATCGTCGTCCGGTGCAGGGGTACCTTTGAATGCGGCCAGAATGGCCTCCTTTACCGAATCAGCGAATTCTGTTCTATGCATCATGGTTTACACTTAGCTGACATCACGGCAATGCAATTTTGAAGCGCAGCCGAGTCCTGGGCGATCCGCGCCATGTGATTCATATAACCAGGGTCGCCGGGAGAGAAACATTTATGCTGAAGCTCTGTGCGAAGCCTAACACAGCCATTCCCAGCAGCCACCTTTGCTGTGGCCGTTTGACAGTTATCAAGCTGCATGGAACAGCTTCTTGGTTGGTCACAATAATTGTGAATCTCGCGATTGCGCCGTTCCACCTCCTCGTTAGTACACTTCTTGCTCTTGCGATCCTTGCCTTTCTTCCTGTCTCCCTTTGACACCTTCTTGCTCTTAGGAGCCCCCCTTCTAAGGATATTGCGCACTTCACTAAACTGCTGAATTGCATCCTTTGTTTGTTCCACGCCTTCGAAGAAAGCTACGTCTAAGAACTCATTTATAAATGTGACTGAGGTTTGAAGGCCGATTTGGGTGGTTATAAGCTTCGAAGTTTTCTGCACCATGGCCGAGCGGATTTTTTCGTCAATCGCCGATGTTGTGGTGATAGCGAATCCGACATTACTGCCAGGACGGGAGGCAAACTGGCGGGAAATGCTAACCAATTTAATCGTTTCGGCGGATTCAGGTAACAACTTGTCGACGAGCATTTCTATTTCTTTGAGCCGCTGCTCGGCTTCAGCGCGGCCGGTGAAAGCGCGGTTATCGGCAGCAAAAGAACGACTAAGGCGTTTAGTATCACTTCTAACGGCGAGTAGGTTTCCGAAAACAAGCGTGCTCCAAGCAATATAGTTATAGGCGACAAGATCGGTTTCAAGCGCGAACTTGTTTGCCTGATAGCGGTCCTGTTCATTTTGTTTACTAGCCTGAAAACCAGCTTGAGTGTGTTCGCGTATGAGCGCTATCACGACGTCGCCCTTGGCGATCCAGGTTTTCAGCTCTGCAAACCCCGCAGCAGAATCGCGAAGCTCCTTCCAGCTCCCTTCTAGCTCAGACACAAGTGCGTTCGCCTCTTTTTCTTCTGCAGTGATTTGCTCCTCAGTAGATTTCTGCGTATCACCTCTGCCTTTGTCATCGCGCTGCAAAGTCATGCCGGGGCCGGTATTCTGTTGGACGACATGCATCAATTCATGGGCCAGCAAGCTCCGCCCAGCACTCGTCCCCGGCGCGTATTCGCCTACTCCGAAAACTACATTTTGCCCGACTGTATAGGCCCGAGCATTTACCGCCAGGGCCGACTTAGCTGCGGCTGCGCCGGTGTGGATGCGCACGCGGCTGAAGTCTGGGCCAACTAGCAAAGCGTTATTGGTTGCAGGAGAGCGCATCACTCGCTGCGATTGCCGCTCCGCTTCTCGCTCGAGAGGATCATCCGCCGGGCCAACCACCAAGCCCGCTGTCGCCAAACGGGGCGCGGTGGCCGGGACGTGGCTGAAGTCATGGTTGAACCGCGACTCCATGAAGCCGCGCGTGGCGTCATCCAGCGGCCGGCCGGGCGAGCGCAGCACCTCATGGACGATAGGCGGAGCAACATCCGGTCCTTGCCCGACAGCGCGGCGCTGCAAGCCCAGCCGCTTTTTGCGGCACTCGGCGCATTCGCCGCCGTTGCCCGCGTGCTTGCCACAGGCGCAGGCGCGTTGCAAGACGCCTCGCGTCCGCGTGGGGGCCGCCGGCTTCGCCGGTTGCCTGACCTGCTGCACCGCCGCCTGCTCGCTCACTCGCCCAGCCCTCCATAGATCGCCCCAGCGATCTGCGTCGCCAGCGCCGCCGGGTCGGCCGCGCCCGCACCCAACTCCACCGCGCCGCCGCCGGCACGCGGCGTGCCGCTCACAGCCCGTCGCGCCCCGCCGGCGCTCATTTCAGCCGCCAGCCCGCCCTCTGCCAGCAGCCGGCCCAACTCGGCCGACACCCCCGCCGCCAGCCGCGGCCCGGCCGACGAGGGCAGGTCGATCCCTTCCAGTATCAGCCGGTCAATGGTCACGTGATAGTCGGTCATGATTAGTCCATGGATGACATAGATTAAGAGAAGAACCTCACGCAAAGAGCGCTAAGGGCGCAAAGGACGCAAAAGGAAGATTTCTTTTTGCGTGCCTGGCGTCCTTGGCGATCTTTGCGTGAGGTCTTCTTAATTTGCATTGGTTTGTACCCACCGAAAGTCCGCATCGCGGATGGGCCGCTCCATCTTGCGCATCTCGGCCCGCGCCGACTGCAACAGCAGCGGCATCGTCACCCGCCCGTCGCCGGCCGCGGCCAGGAAGGCGGCGTTGAGGGCCACGTTGTGGATGCTGCCGCCGCTCAGGTTCAGCCGGGCCAGGGCGTCGTAGTCCAGCCCGTCGAGGACAATGCCGTTCTCCTTGCGCGGAAAGGCGCGCTGCCAGATGAGCTTGCGTTGGGCCGCGCCGGGGAACGGTAGCGCGACGACGAAGCGCAGCCGCCGCAGAAAGGCCGTGTCCAGCGCGCTGCGCATGTTGGTGGCCAGAATGGCCAGCCCGCGAAACGCCTCCATGCGCTGCAACAGGTAGTTGACCTCGATGTTGGCGTAGCGGTCGTGGCTGTCCTTCACCTCGGTGCGCTTGCCGAACAGGGCGTCGGCCTCGTCGAAGAAGAGGATCGCCCCGCCATCCTCGGCCGCGTCGAACAGCCGCCGCAGGTTCTTCTCCGTCTCGCCGATGTACTTGCTGACCACGGCCGACAGGTCGATGCGGTAGAGGTTCAGCCGCAGCTCGTTGGCCAGCACCTCGGCGGCCATCGTCTTGCCCGTGCCGCTCTCGCCGCTGAACAGGGCGCTGATGCCCAGCCCGCGGCTGTGGCGCTCGCGGAAGCCCCACTCGTCGTAGACGCGGTGGCGCTGGGCCACCTGGGCGGCGATCTGGCGCAGCGGCTCCTCGGCGTCCGGCGGCAGAACGATGTCGTCCCACGTCGCCTTCGGCTCGATGCGCTGGGCCAGCAGGTCGAGGCGCGGCCGGGTGTTGGCCAGACAGGCGTCCCACAACCGGTCGTGGCTGAGCGGCGCGTCGTCGGCCTCAGCCGTCGCCTGGGCAACCACCGCGCGAATGGTCAGGGCATTGAGGTTAAACTGCCCGGCCAACAGGCGCGGGCTGTCGCCGGTCGTCTCGTCGCCACCGGCTGCGGCCACGGCGTTGGCCCACAGCGCCACTTGCTCCTCCGGCGTCGGCCGCTCCACCTCGACTGCGCCGGTGTTGCCCAGCGCCGGGCGGGCCTCGCGCGCGGCCAGGAAGAAGAGGCCGCCGGTGTGGGCCAGAAAGCGCTGCCAGGTGGGCGCGGCTGGCCCCTCGTCCGCCTCCTGGGCGTCCAGATAGAGGGCCACCGGTTGCAGGACGCTCTCCCGCGCCCAGAGGCGGCCGATCTGCTCCAGTTGGCCCGGCTCGGACGGCAGGTTTTCGGCCGGCAGGCGGAAGACGACGCGGCCCAGCGACTCAACCGCGGCCTGGGCCACGAGTTGCTTGCTCAGCCCGTCCGGCCCCAGCAGTTGCACCACTGGCGATCGGTCGCCCTGGGCGGCCAGCAGCGTGCGGGCGGCGCGGGCGGCGGCGCGGGTCTGCGACGGCGGCAGCGACTCGGCCGCCGCCTCGAACGGAGCCAGCAGCGGAGCCAGCCGGTCGTCGAGGTAGTTCAGCCCCTTGATGTAGTTGACGATGCGCTCATCGGCCCGCAGGGCGCTGGTCGTCAGCGGTTGCGCCGCCGGCTGGGTGATCTCGATCAGCCGCCAGGCACGCAACGGCCGCTCCGGCGACAGCGCCGCCCACGATGGGTCGTCGAACAGGGCCAGGGCCAGGGCAAAGGTCGGGAAGGGGCGGGCCTCGTCGTCCTGGGCGCGGGCGCACAGGCGGGGCAGACGTGTGTCCAACTCCATCGCCGCGCACAACAGCAGCGTGTGGCGCTCGAACTCCGTCAGACCCAACCGCTCGGCCAACAGGAGGAGGGCCGGCCCCGGCTCATAGCGACCGGCGGCCAGCATCTGTTGCCGGGCCGCGGCCTCGTCGCCGGTCGGGCGCGGTTCCGCCTCGCGCGCGGCGGCCAGCGGCGCGGCGTCGCGGCGACGGCCGAAGCCGAAGAAGCCGCCCGACTCGCGCGGCGCGACGGTCAGATCGGCCACCGGGCCGTCGTCGGCCAGCCGCCGCAGCCGCCGCCGCAGCCAGGCCAGGGCCGCCGCCAGATAGCGGTCGTTGTTCTCCTGCCAGGCGTTGATCGTGGCCGTCTCCATCTCGGTCATGGGATGGTCACTCGCTGGGCCGGGTCGAACGCCAGACCGGCGGCGGAGAGGACGGCCGGCAGGCTGTCCACGCCATCGATGCGCAGCCGGGCCACGTAGTCGGCGGCGGGGACGCTGCTCGCGTCAAAGGTCAGCGTGTCGGTGGCCGCCGGGTGGGGCGCGGCCGGCAACTCGGCCTCGCCCAGCAGCAGCCGGGCGCGCTGGTCGGGCCGAATTTGCGGCCGGGCGACGACGGTCACGTTCGGCGCGGCGAAGGTGACGCTGGTGACGCGCGGCGACAGGGCCAGCGGCAGGCTGTTGCTGCTGCGCGGCGGCCGCCCGGCGGGACCAGCCTCGACCGTGACGGCGTAGAAGCCCGGCGCCCAGGCGGTCTGGGCCGGGGCGTCGTCGGGCAGATCGAGCAGCAGGCGGGTGTCGGTGCTGCCGGGCAGCGGGGCCAGCGTCAGCTCGTCGCCGTCGCCGTGGACAAAACGCACCGCCACCGTCTCGCCCAACAGATTCACGCCGTGCAACTCGATCGGGTCGCCCAACTGGTAGCCGGGGCGGGCCCGCGGCGGGCGGCGAATCTCGGTCAGCGCCGGGTAGGGGCCGAGGTCGATGGTCGCCCCGCGGTCTCTGTCTCTTATACACATCTGACGCTGCCGACGAGCGATCTAGTGTAGATCTCGGTGGTCGCCGTATCATTAAACAAAAAACAAGATCTTTTCTCTCAGACTGTCATTCTACTACCCACAAGCTATTTTACTACAACACATCAACGTCGTGGAATACAGCAGACATCGCGCACGTACCACAACAGTTCACTAGACAGATTAAAGAAACATACGGATCACGATCTGCGAAGAAACCGTGTATAATA
>CALLZA010000979.1 GCA_937858165.1 uncultured Ardenticatenia bacterium | reverse complement strand
GGGGGGCGGTGTGCGGGGAGCGCGTGGACGGTCGTACGCGCTGCTGGCTAACGGGTGTCTTTGATGTCCCCGCCCTTTACGACCGGTGCCGGGAGGTGAAGCGTGCTTTCGACCCGCACATCTGGCTCAACCCCGGCGTCATCGTCGAGTTCGGCCCGATGCCCGACACCCTGCGGCGCGTCCCACCGTTGCCCGACGCGCCGCGCCTGGACTTCCGCGACTATGAACGTGACACGCCGCTGCCGCTGCCCTTTGCGCCGCGGCCGACGCCGGACGCAACCGCCCCCGGTCTCATTCGCGCTGTGGAGATGTGCAACGGGGCGGGCGTCTGTGTCCGGCGCACGGGCGGGACGATGTGCCCCAGCTTCATGGTGACGCGCGAGGAGGGCGACAGTACGCGCGGTCGGGCCAACGCCCTGCGCGCAGTGATGAGCGGCGTGCTGCCGGCCGAGGCGCTGACCGGATCGCGCCTCTATGGCGTCATGGACCTGTGCATCAGTTGCAAGGCGTGCAAGGCGGAGTGCCCGTCGGGCGTCGACATGGCCCGGCTGAAGTTGGAGTTCCTGGCCCGCTACCATGAGTCCCACGGCGTGCCGCTCCGCGCGCGCCTCTTCGCCTACGCCGGGACGCTGAACCGCCTGGGCGTGGGGTGGCGCGCGCCGCTGGCGCGGGCGCTGCTCGGTTCGGGCGTGGCCCGGCGGCGGCTGGGCATTACGACGGCGCGGCCGCTGCCCGTTCCGGCGCGGCGGTCGTTCGCGGCCTGGTGGCGGCGCGAAGGGCAGGCAACCGAGAGCGGCGCGCCGGCGCTGGCGCTGCTCATCGATCCCTTCACTGACACGATCCAGCCGGAGGTGGCCGTGGCCGCGGTCGCGTTCTTCCGGGCGGCCGGGCTGGGCGTGCAGCCGGTGTGGGCCGACGACGGGCGGCCGTTCCTCTCCAAGGGGCTGCTGGCCGAGGCGCGGCGGGCGGCCGAGCGGGCGGTGGGCGCGCTGTGGTCGGCGGTGGCGGCGGGGCTACCGGTCGTCGGGCTGGAGCCGAGCAGTCTGCTGACGTTGCGCGATGAGTACCTCTACCTGTTGCCGGGCGACGAGCGCGCGGCGGCGCTGGCCGCGGCGGCGCGGACGTTCGAGGAGTTCGTGGCCGAGCGGGCGGCGGGTGGGCTGGCGATGCGCTTTGACGACCGACCGCGGCGCATCTTGCTGCACGGCCACTGCCACCAGAAGGCGCTGGTTGGCATGGGACCGGCGCGGGCGGCGCTGGCGCTGCTGCCGGGGGCGGCGGTCGAAGAGGTGGACGCCGGCTGTTGCGGCATGGCCGGCTCGTTCGGCTATGAGGCCGAGCACTACGCCGTGTCGATGCAGATGGCCGAGCGGCGGCTGCTGCCGGCAGTGCGCGCGGCCGAGGCGGACACGATCATCGTTGCCGCGGGGCTGAGCTGCCGCGAGCAGATCGCTCATGGCAGCGGGCGGGTGGCGGTGCACCCGGCGCAGGTGTTGGCCGGGGCTTTGATTTCAACACTACGGCCCAAAGAAGTTGGGGCGCAACGGGCTTGATTCTGCTGGGGGCAGGCGGCCTCTCTGCGTGAGATCGGGGCGATTCGCACCTTAAGCCGAATTGCCGAATGTTAAAGGGCAATCATGATTTTTCGCATAGCAAGGATGGTACTCAATCTCCTGGGCCTTTCAATAGTAGCGGCATTGCTCTCGGCCTGCGGCGGGGCGGCCGGGCCGGAGAACGTCTACATCGCCGACGAGAACGACAACGGCCAGACGGTGATGATGGGCGCGGGCGACGCGCTGCAAATCAGCCTGCCGGAGAACCGCAGCACGGGCTACATCTGGAGCATTGTCACCAACGACGAGGCGGTGTTGCGGCCGACCGACGAGCCGAGCTACGCCATCGAGGGGGAGCCGCTGCCCGGTGCGGGCGGGCGGGTAACCTTCTACTTTACCGCCGTCGCCGCGGGCGAGGTGTCGTTGCAGCTCATCAACGCCCGCCCGGCAGAGACGGCGGTGGAGGCCGTGGAGACGTTTGCTCTGCTGGTAAGGGTGACGGACTAATCCAGGTCGTCGCGGCGGGCGGCAGCGCGTTCCACCTTGCGTCGACGACGGGCGTCGTCGCCAGTGGCCGACAGCAGCGCCCGGCGGGCGTTGTGGGCGTCGTGGGCGGGGCCGTTGGCCAGCAGGTCGAGCAGGAAGTCGAACGCCGCTTCGTCGCCCAGCCGGGCCAATGCGTCGAGGCAGGTAGCGCGCAGGGCGGGGTCGTCGGCCGCGGCCCAGGCCTCGCGCAGCACTGGCGCGGCGTCGGGCAGGCGCGATTCGCCCAGGGCCAGCGCTGCCGCCTCGGCCAGAGCGGGGTTGGCGGCGCGCAGGTAGCGACCGACGTGGGCCGGGGCGCGCTCCGGCTCCAGCGCCAGCAGGCCGCCGAAGCAGGCGTAGAGCGGCGCGACTTCGGCATCCCCCACCAGCGTCTTGTACCACAGCAGCGGGGCCGCGCCCGGCCGCCCGGCGGTGGCGATGGCCCGCGCCCCGCCCTGCGGTTCATCCTTGATGTTCGTCAGCCCGAACACGAAGTTGTTCTCGCCCACGTACCAGTCCGAACCCGCCGGGATGACGTTGACCTTGCCAATCTGGTCTGCGGGCACGTTCTTCGCCGGGTCACGAGGCTCCGAGGCGAAGTCCGATCCGGAGAGCGAACCGTCGTCGTCGCCGCCGCAGGCGGTGAGTCCGCCAGGGGCGGCGCAAAGGAAGGCTATCACCAGGGCTCTGCGCAGCATCGAACCGTCCTTTGGCCGCCGGGCGCTCGCGGCTCCCCGGCCCGCCGTCGAGCTTAGCGCTCGCGGTCCGAACACGGCTCGTCTTCGTGACAATCGGCGCCTCTGCTCCCAAGATTGGCGAGCGTATTTCATCATCAGGAGAACTCACATGGCAGCATCTATGAATAAGAACGGCGTCCTCGCCGGAAAGGCGACGCGAAAGCCCCAGCCGACCTATCCTGAGATGGCCCGAGCCGCCGAAATCGCCGGAGCTGTCGTCGTCGGGGCGACGGCCAGCGAGGCGGGGGAGGCCATTTCGGCACGGGCCGCTTCGACGACGTGGGGCTCTTCGTCTTCACCCTGCGCAATGGCCGGCTCACCGACCTGCGGCAGGGTTTTGGCATGTGCTACGCGGAGAAGATCATGATCTCGCGTCGCGACCAGCTCTCGCCGATGCATCGCCACATCGTGAAGGCCGAGGACATCATCAACCGGGGCGGGGCCACGCTGGTGATCGAGCTTTATGGCAGTGACGACAAGGGCAGCTTCGCTGGCGCCAAGGGCGGCATGGTGCGCTGCGACGGGATCGACACTCCCTATGGGCTGTCTCTTATACACATCTGACGCTGCCGACGAGCGATCTAGTGTAGATCTTGGTGGTCGCCGTATCATTAAAAAAAAAAAAACACGACACTAGCACTCGTGCGGATACATCGACAGATAAAAAACGAGTATACAATCATAGTCAACAAGA
>CALLZA010000978.1 GCA_937858165.1 uncultured Ardenticatenia bacterium | reverse complement strand
CACACGTAGGGATGCACTCGTGCTTCGGGGGACCTGCATGTTAGGTCAAATGGAGGCATCAAGTGAGAACAGGAATGATGCGATTTTTTTTTTTAATGATGCGGCGACCACCGAGATCTACACTAGATCGCTCGTCGGCAGCGTCAGATGTGTATAAGAGACAGGCTCCAACTGGGCATAGGACGCCCGCAGCTCGGCCGACATGAAGTTGAACTGCTCGGCCAACGTCTCCAGTTCGTCGCCAGTGGGGGCGCTGACAGTAACGGCCGCGCCGCGAGCGACCTGGCGCGTGGCCTCGACCAGGGCGTTGATCGGCCGGGTGACGCGCTGCATGCCCCCGGCGACGACGACGGCGGGCAGGATGATGCCCAGCGACAGCAGCAGGGCCAGCCCGGCGGCGTAGCGGCGCAGCGGGGCCATCAACGCCGCCCACTCTTCTTCGATGACCAGGCTCCAGTCGGTGCCGGGGATGGGGCTATAGCTGGCCAGTACCTCGTCGCCGTCGGCCGTCGGGGTGCGCAGCGCGCCGGAGGTGCCGGACAGGGCCACGGCGGCCACCGGGTGATCGCCAAACGACTCCCCGGCGGCGTCGCCGGCCGAGGCGTAGAGGAGCCGCCCGGCGCCATCGACGATGTGGGCCTCCCCCTTGCTCTCCAGCCGCAGCCGCAGCAGCGTACCGTAGAACGGGTTCAGCACGTCCGGCCCGATGCGGAAGCGTCCGACGAGCACGCCGCGCAGTTCGTTGCGCGCTGTCAGCACGGGCACGGCCACGGCCAGAGACAGGGCGTCGTCGAGCGCTTCGGTGCGCTCCTCCCCCTCCACGTTGGAGAACGCCGGGCGGTTGGGGTTCTGGATGATCTGGCGGAAGACGGGCCAGGATGACCAGTCAGCGCCCGGGATGGCGGGGTCTTCGGGCAGGGTGGCGATGACGCGGCCGAGGTTATCGAGCAGCACAACGCCGCCATCGAAGTAGGTCAGGCGAATGGCGTCGTCGGCCAGCGCGCGGGCCAGGTCAGCGTCGGTCTGGCCGCCAACCAGCAGGTCGCGGGCCACGCCGCTGAGCAGTTCGGGGTACTCTTGCAGGCTGGCGCTGACCTCGGCCGCCGACAGCCGCGCCAGTTCCCGGTCGCGGTCGAGCACCAGCCCCTGGGCCACCGACTGGGCGGCGAAGTAGGCCACGACGGCGACAAGCAGATACATCGCCGCCGCGGGCAGCAACGAGAGCAGCAGAATCTTGGTGCGCAGGGAGCGACGCATGATGAATTAGGAATTAGGAATTACGAATTAGGAATTGAGGAATCATGCTCTTCGATTCCTTATTCCTAATTCGTAATTCCTAATTCTCTTGTAGGGCTTCTATCTCCGCGCAGGCCGCGGCCAGCCGCTCGGCCGGCTGCGCCTGGCCGAGGGTCAGGATGTCTTCGAAGGCGGCGTCAGTGATGTCGCGAACGCCGATCATGTTGGCGAAGACTTCGGCGGTGACGGAGTAGCCGCGCCTCTGGCCGTCGGCGAAGGCGGCCAGGTCGAGGCCGGCCGTCTCGTCGGGGTAGTCGGCGCGCACGAACTCCGCCCACTGATCGACCAGCGAGGCGCGGGCCGGTTGGAGGAAGCTGGCCTCGGCCATGGCCAGGCCGTACTGCTCGCTGACCAGGAACTTGAGCAACTCCCACGCCTCCTCCGGGTGGGGGGTGCCGGCGCTGATGGCGAAGCCGTCGGTGGTGGCCAGCGTGGCCCGCCCGGCGGGGCCGACGGGGAAGGGGGCCACGCCGACGCGGAAGGGGGCGTTGGCCAGAATGTCCTTCAGCGCCCAGGAGCCGTCCTCGACCATTGCCACGCGCCCCTCCCAGAAGGCGCGGCGCGTCTCCAGCTTGTTGAGCGCCAGGGGCGAGGCCATGACGCCGTCGTCCTGGAAGCGGACGCGCAGCCACTCCAGAGCGGCCACCGCCGGCGGCTCATCGAGCACGCAGTCGGTCGGGTCGTCGGGGTTGACGAAGTGGCCGCCGAAGGCGTTGACGTGGATCTGCACCCGGTCGTAGATGGGGTCGAGCGTGCTGCCGTAAACGGCGCTGCCGTCGACCTCGCCGCCGGTCAGCGCGGTCATGGCGCTCAGGTAGTCGTCGTAGGTCCAGTCGGCGTCGGGGTAGGGCACGCCGGCGGCGTCGAAGCGATCCTTATTATAGTAGACGGCCAGCGCGCCGTGGTACTTGGGCAGGGCAAACTGGCGGCCGTCGGCCGTAAAAAACGCTTTGTACTGGGCCGCGTCCCACTCGGCGATGACGTCGGCCGCCAGGTCGCGTTCGACGAAGGGGCGCAGATCGAGCAGATAGCCGGCCTGCCCCCAGGCGGGGAAGAAGTCGCAGCAGCCGGAGATGACGTCGGCCGCCGACCCGGCGCGGAACATGGCCGGCATCTCGCCGGGCACGTCTTCGGGATCGGGGGTATAGAAGACACGGATGTTGGGGTGGGTGGCGTGGAACTCGGCCAGTTGGGCCTGGGCCATGCCGGGGAACCAGTCGGTGCGCCAGTCCTGATAGACCAGTTGAACGACCTCATCGGACGGGGCCGATTCGGCTGGATTGGCGCTTTCGACCGCCTCATCCGCACCACCGGGGGCGCAGGCGACCAGCAGAACCAGGGACAGGAGGAGCAACAGGCGCTTGACGATCATGCGCCCATTATATTGAAGAGAGGGGCCAGGGGCCAGGTTCCAGGGGAAGCGCATTCTTCCCCCGGCCCCTAGCCCCTGGCCCCTGGCCCCTGGAGCCTGGAACCTACTTTCTACGGATTGCCGGGATGACTCAACTGGCCGCGAATGGCCCCCGCCGGGTACTCGGCGTTGTGGACGTTGACGTAGTAGCCGCGCGGGTTGCGCAACAGCTCGCGGATCAAGGCCGGGTCAACATCGTTGGCGCAGCCGTCCGCGCGACCATCGGTCGGCGGCGTCAGGCCCAGCACGACCGGCCCGGCCACGTCCGGCCCGCCGATGTGGATGTGGGCCGCCGTGGCCGGGGCGATGTGGCGCGCCGTCAGCGTCCAGCACACCCGCCCTCTGCTCTGGTTGACGCGGATGATGGCGTGGCCGAAGCCGTCGGGGTCGCCGGGGCCGGGCACTTCGTTGGCCCCCGACAGGTGGGTGGTGCGCCGCTTGAAGTCGCCGGGGGCGGCAAAGGCGGCCGTGGCAATTGCCAGGGTCAGCAGCAAGGCCAGTAGAACGAGCAACAGGGTGGGAATTCGTCTGGTGGACACTGGGCAACTCTCCTCACTACGGATGGCCTGTCTCTTATACACATCTGACGCTGCCGACGAGCGATCTAGTGTAGATCTCGGTGGGCGCCGTATCATTAAAAAAAAAACAAAGAGAAGAAAAAAGAAAAAAAAAAACTAAGAGAAACACAGAAGGCACTAGACGTGTAATGTAGACTACACAAATACAGTAAAAGATGACACAAACAAAGATACTAGTCAAAAATAACAAACGAGAATAGAGCGATACACAGAAGCATATCGG
>CALLZA010000977.1 GCA_937858165.1 uncultured Ardenticatenia bacterium | reverse complement strand
CGAGAGTTAGCGTTACTCTCAAGTAGGGCTTACGTGCGTGCGTGTGTGTATTTGTTTTTTTTTTAATGATAGGGCGCCCACCGAGATCTCCACTAGAGCGCTCGGCGGCAGCGTCAGATGTGTATAAGAGACAGGAGCAGTTGTCTGCGCGGTGATGGCGGTTCGCGCCCGGCCCTTGCACGCCGCGCTGTGGTTAGCTGCCCTCAGCGCGCTCATTGCGATTGTCCTCTATCGCCTCGGCGCGCCGGAAGTGGCCGTCATTGAACTGAGCGTCGGCGCCGGGCTGATCACGGTGCTGTTCGCCTTCGCCATCAGTATGGCCGAAGATGAGGCCATGCCCGCGCCGCTGGTGCCGCGGCCGTTCGCCTGGCTGCTGGTCGCCGTCGCCGGGGGGGCGCTGCTGTGGCTGCTGCTGCCCGCCCTGCCCGCGGCGCGCCAGATAGCCTCCGACGACCCCTTCATCGTCCAGATTTGGGACAACCGCGCCCTCGATCTGGCGCTGCAAATCGTCGTCGTGCTCACCGGCGTCATGGGCGTGCTGAGCCTGCTGGGTGAGACGCGCGCGCCAGAGTCGCCGGCCGTGGAGGCGCGCCAATGACCCCACTGCAACTGTCCATCGCCGGCGTCGTCCTGCTGTTGGGCGTCGGCCTCTACGGCTTGCTCATCAGCCGCCATCTGATCAAGGTCGTCATCGCCCTGCAAATCATGGTCAAGGCCGCTCTGCTGGCCCTCATCGTCGCCGGGCAGGCCGTCGGCCAGATCAATCTGGCCCAGAGCATCGCCCTGACCGTCATCGTCGTCGATACCATCTCGGCCGTCCTGGCCCTGGCGCTCATCGTCCAGATCAAGCGCCGGACGGGGACGCTGGACGCGGCCGATCTGGCCCAACTGCGCCACTGAGAGGCTACCCTATGGCTTCATCGCTCATTCTCATCGCCATCGGCGCGCCGTGGGTCGGGGCGCTCCTGGTCTGGCTTATCGGCGACCAGCGTCCGCGCTGGCAGCACGGGCTGGCCGCCGTCGCCGCGCTGGTCGGGGCGGCCGCCGCGCTGCTGCTGCTGCCCGCGGCGCGCTGGCAGACGACCACCGACGTGGCCCTGAGCCTGCCGTTCGGCCCGTTCATCGGCGACTTGACCTTTGTGGCCGACAGTCTGGCCGTCTTTCTGGCCGTCATCGCTACCAGCATCGGCAGTCTGACGGTCATCTTCTCGGCCGGCTACATGGCCGGCGAGGCGCAACTCGGCCGCTACTACGCCCTGGTGCTGGTCTTCATCGGCGCGATGTGCGGCCTGGTGTTCAGCGGCAATCTGCTCTTCCTGTTCCTGTTCTGGGAAGTGACCGCCCTGTGCTCCTACGCTCTCATCTCCTTCTACAATGACGATCCGCGGGCGGTCAGCGCCGGTCTCAAGGCGCTGATCATCACCCAACTGGGCGGCGTCGGGCTGCTGGTGGGCATCCTGGTCGCCTCGGCCTACCTGCCCGACTTGCAGGTGAGCACCCTGCTGGCAGCCTTCGGCGACGTGCCAGCGGGGATGCTGGCCGTGGTGGCCTTCGGCTTCCTGCTGGCGGCCATGGCCAAGTCGGCCCAGTTCCCGCTGCACATCTGGCTGCCCGACGCGATGGAAGCGCCGACGCCGGTCAGCGCCCTCATCCACGCCGCGACGATGGTCAACGCCGGCGTCTACCTGCTGGCCCGCTTCTACCCGGCGTTCGCCGGGGTGGCCGGCTGGACGACGGCCGTGATCGGCGTCGGCCTGGCCTCGGTGCTGCTGGCCGGGCTGCTGGCCACGACCTGCCACGACCTGAAGCGCACCCTGGCCTACTCAACTGTCAGCCAGTTGGGCTTTATGGTCACCGGTGTCGGCCTGGGGGCCATCTTCGAGAGCCAGTTTTACCTGCTTAGCCACGCCATCTTCAAGGCGCTGCTCTTCCTGGGCGCGGGGGCCATCATCCACCACGTCGGCACGCGCGACATGCGCCGCATGGGTGGCCTGTGGGGCCAGATGCGCCCCGTGGCCGTGCCCTTCCTCATCGGCGCGGCGGCGCTGATGGGCCTGCCCTTCTTCAACGGCTTCTGGAGCAAGGAGATTTTGCTGGAGACGGCGCTAGAGCGCAGCCCATTCGTCTATCTGGTGCTGGTGCTGGGCGCGGCTCTGACCGCCTTCTACGTGGTGCGGATGTGCTGGCTCGTCTTCTTTCGCGCTGAAGCGCAGGGGAGCAGGGGAGCGGGGGAGCAGGGGGATCAAGAGGCGGCTGCGCAGCGTGCGCTACACGCCACTCGCCACTCGCCACTCGCCACGCTCGTGCCATTGTACATACTGGCCGTGGGCGTCTGCCTGGGCTGGCTGGCCGCCGAGCCGTTGGCCCGCTGGATGCAGGCCACGCTACCCTTCCACACCGCCCATCTGCTACCCCACTGGCCGGTCGAGGAACTCATCTCGACCCACACTGCCGCCAGTCTGTCCACCGGGATCGTCCTGACCGCCACGCTGCTGAGCGTCCTGCTGTGGGTTTGGGCGGCGCGGACGAGCCGGCCGGGGCGCGGCGCGGCGCTGACGCGGGCCATCGGCGGCGCGGAGGCGCTGTTCAACGACTCGGCCGATGCGGTGGCCGGCGCGACCCGCGGCACGGCGGCGCTGCTGCAACGGACGCAAACCGGCCAACTGAACTGGAATCTGGCCGGCCTGGCCCTGCTGGCCGTGGCCATGCTTCTCATCGTCCTGCTGGGAGGTGTCTGACATGACCCTGCCGCCCTTCGTCTGGCTCATCCTGTGGCTGCTGTTGTCGGCACCGTTTGTCTACATCATCGGCCGCATCGACATCCTCACCGGCGCGCGGCGCGGCCTGGCCCGCTGGCTGGCGCTGCTGTGTATGGCCGTGGCCTGGTGGGCCTTCGGCCGGGCCACGCTCGACTTCTACAGCGCCGGCGCGCCCGAACTGGTGGCCCAAGCGACCTGGAGTTTCGGCGCGATCACCATGCGCTTCGACGGCCTGAGCCTACTGTTGGCCGCGCTGGTGCTGACGCTGACCACGGTCATCCTCATCTACTCCGGCCCCTACATCGGCCGCGGCGAAGGGGGCGAGAAGCACTACGCTCTGTTACTCATGCTCTGCGGGGCCATCGTCGGCCTGGGCAGCGCCGGTGACCTGTTCAACCTGTGGCTGTGGTTCGAGGCGATGGCCTTCGCCTCCTACCCGCTGGTCGTCTTCTACACCCACGACCGGCTGGCGCTGGAAGCGGGCATCAAATACCTGGTGCAGAGTTCGGCCGGCTCGGTCTTCATCCTGCTGGGCATCGCCCTGGTGCTGCTGTCGGCCGGGACGCTGGACGTAGTCTGTCTCTTATACACATCTCCGAGCCCACGAGACCGTACTAGATCTCGTATGCCGTCTTCTGCTTGAAAAAAAAAAAACTACGACATCCAACGACACACTCCACGAACACGCCTACCAAGCGCACAGATATCAACACAATAGAATCAACTACATATAATTCTATATACCAGA
>CALLZA010000976.1 GCA_937858165.1 uncultured Ardenticatenia bacterium | reverse complement strand
TTGTCTAGCACCGTGTTCCGTCGCTGTCGGTGATTTTTTTTGTTTCAAGCAGAAGACGGCATACGAGATCTAGTACGGTCTCGTGGGCTCGGAGATGTGTATAAGAGACAGCGTTCGGCCCCGATACGCCCATCGAGGCCACGGTCAACGGCCGCCCTGTCAGCGCGCCGGGCATCGGCCAAACGCTCATGCGCTGGCTGCGCGAGGCGGCCGTGCTGACCGGCACCAAAGAGGGCTGCGCCGAGGGGGAGTGCGGCGCGTGCACCGTCTACCTCGACGGCATGGCCGTCATGGCCTGCCTCGTCCCCGCCGCCCGCGCCCATCGGGCGCAGATCGTCACCATCGAGGGGCTGGCCGGCGGCGACGGGCTGCATCCGCTGCAACGCGCCTTCGTCAAGACCGGCGCGGTGCAGTGCGGCTACTGCATCCCCGGCTTCCTGATGGCCGGGGCCAAGCTGCTGGACGAACAGCCCGCGCCCGACCCGGTGCAGATCGGGCAGGCGTTCTCCGGCAACCTGTGCCGCTGCACGGGGTACTACAAAATAATCGAGGCTGTCCACTTGGCAGCCGAAGCGCAATGAAACGAGACTCCGAGCTTCCAGGGTTTGAAGACGAACAGGACCTGGCAGCTTGGGTAGAATCGCACGACACAGCCCCATATATGGATAATCTGGACGAGCTTGGCAACGAGTTCGAGGTCGTCAGAACACCATTGAGTAGGACAACCATGACTACAGAGACCATCCTCCGCGCCCACGTTGAAGAGCGCGTCGATGCCCGCGACAAAGTCACCGGCGCGGCCCTCTACCCCGGCGACATCACGCCGCCTAACTTGCTCTTCGGCCGCGTCCTCTTCAGCGGCCAACCCCACGCTCGCATGCTGTCAATGGACATCAGCGCCGCTACGTCTGCGCCGGGCGTCGTCGCCGTCTTCACCGCCGCCGACGTGCCGGTCAACGAGTACGGCCTGGGCTTGCCCGACCAACCCGTCTTCGTCGGCCTGGGCAGTGATAAGCCCTACAGCGACATCAGCCTGTGGGAAGGCGATCACGTCGCCCTGGTCGTGGCCGAGACGGAGGCCGACGCCGCCCGCGCCGCGGCCCTTATCCGCATCGAGTGGGAGCAACTGCCACTCGTCACCGACGTTCACGAGGCGATGAAGGACGAGCGGGTGCTCCACCCGTGGCACGGCAGCAACATCCTCAAGCATTACAAGATCCGCAAGGGGGACATGGAAGCCGGCTGGGCCGCGGCCGAGGTCATCGTCGAAGGGCGCTACCACCTGCCCCATCAGGAGCATGCCTACTTGCAGCCTGAAGCCGGCGTCGGCTACATCGACGACGAAGGGCGGGTGACGGTCGAGATCGCCGGGCAGTGGACGCATGAAGACCGCCGCCAGGTCGCCCACGCTCTGGGTCTGCCGGCCGACCGGGTACGCATCAAGTATCCGGCCATCGGCGGCGCGTTCGGCGGGCGCGAGGATATGTCGCTACAGATCGTCCTGGGGCTGGCGGCATTGCGGCTGCACGAACGCGGCATCGACCGCCCGGTGCGCGTCATCTGGTCACGCGAGGAGAGTATCGTCGGCCACCACAAGCGCCACGAGGCGTGGGTGACAACCAAGTGGGGGGCGACAAAGGACGGCAAGTTGACGGCTGTCGAGGCCGAACTCATCCTCGACAGCGGGGCCTACACTTATACCAGCCCCAAGGTGCTGGGCAACGCCAATCTGATGGTGACCGGCCCCTACGACATCCCCAACGCCCAGGTGGACAGCTACGCCGTGACGACCAACAACGTGCCCGGCGGCGCGTTCCGCGGCTTTGGCGGGCCGCAGGGGGCGTTCGCCGCCGAGTGCCAGATGAACAAGCTGGCCGAGGCGCTGGGCATGGATCCGGTGGAGCTGCGGCTCAAGAACGTCTTGCGCGAGGGCAGCCTTCTGACGACGCAGACGCCCATCCCACCCGGCGTCAGCATCGCCGAGGTGATCGAGGCTGCCGCCCAGGCCGCCGGCTGGGGCACCAGCCGCGAGCCGGGGCGCCCGACCGTTGACGTCTTCGCCCAGCGCTCCCCCTTCCAGTCCTTGCCGACCGATCCTGCCGTCATCCGCCGCGGGCGGGGCATCGCCTGTTCCTTTAAGAACGTCGGCTTTTCCTTCGGCGCGCCGGAGCAGTGCGAAGCGATCATCGAGCTACACGGCGGCAAGGAGATCGAACGCGTCGTACTGCGCCACGCCGGGGCCGAGGTCGGCCAGGGGTCGCACACGGCGTTCAAGCAGATGGCCGCGGCGGCCGTTGGCGTGCCGGTCGAATGGGTTGAACTCGACCTGTCGGACACGGCCACCAGCGGCAACTCCGGCTCGGTGTCGGCCTCGCGGATGACCTTCATGGCCGGTAACTCCATCCGCCTGGCGGCCCAGGAAGCGCTGGCCAAGTGGACCGACGAAGACCGCCCGGCCATCGCCCACGTCACCTATCGCCCGCCGCCGACCCAGCCCTATGACGCGGAGACGGGCCGCTCGATGCCCAACTTCACCTACGGCTACGTGGCCGAGATCGTCGATCTGGCCGTGGACGTGGAAACGGGCTACATCCACGTCGAGCGCGTTGTTTGCGCCGACGACGTGGGGCAGGTGATCAACCACACCAACGTCACCGGGCAGATCGAGGGCGCGGTGGTGCAGGCGTTCGGCTACGCGCTGATGGAGAACTTGCAGGTGAAGGACGGCCGCATCGTCAACCCGCTGCTGAGCCACTGTCTCTTACACACATCTGACGCTGCCGACGAGCGCAACAGTGTAGATCTCGGGGGGGGCCTGCTCTTTGAAAAAAAAA
>CALLZA010000975.1 GCA_937858165.1 uncultured Ardenticatenia bacterium | reverse complement strand
TGTGTGCGGGGTGGGTGGTGTTGTTCTTCTGGTGTGTGGCGGGCGGTGGTGGGAGGTGTGTGGCGCGGGGGGTGCGCGGGGGGTGAGAGTGTGGTGGAGGGGGGGGGGGGGGGCCAGAACTAGTCGGGGTGTGGCGGGGGTGTTCGTGCCCCCCGCCCCGACTCTCGTTGCCGGCGTTTTCAAGCCACAGCCGGGCCAAGGTGACGGCGCCGCCATGCATGCGCCACTTCCAGAAGCGCGCCGGCAGTGTCAGCAGTTGTATGGCGTGGGCACTGTGGCGAGCGTAGCCCTCGGCCCAGGCTCGGTGGCTGCCGCCGTGGTAAGGCGAGAGTAGCAGGATGCGCATCGTTCCTCGTGGCAGGCTGTTTTCGACCGGTGTCGCTTGGGCCAAATGTGGCGCTTACAATTCGACTCTTTTACACTATCGTCTATACTCACCGGCAACCAACAGCCTGTCGGCTGCGGTCAGGACGTGAGGCTCCGGTGACTGAGCACGAACCTGAACTTTACTGGGATTCGACCTACGCCATCGTGGTGGCCCTCATGGAACATTATCCCCAGCGCCGGCCGGAAGCCGTTGGCCTGGAGGAGTTGGCCGCCCTGGTGGAAGCGCTGCCCGGCTTTCAGGACGACCCCGCTCCGGCGGCCGAGCAGTTCTTGCTTGATATTCTAACGGTTTGGTATGAGGAGGCGACATAGCGATGACCGTCGCAAACACGGGGGCTATGGCCGGTGACGTAGTCGTCCCGGATGAACTAGCCAACAACGTCTTTATCGGCAATATCGCCAAGCTGCTGGACCCGATCTACAACTGGTCGCGGCGCAACTCGGTCTGGCCCATGGCCTTCGGTCTGGCCTGTTGCGCCATCGAGATGATCTGCACCGCGTCGAGCCGCTTCGACCTGGCCCGCTTCGGCATGGAAGTCTTTCGGGCGACGCCGCGACAGGCAGACCTGATGATTGTCTCGGGTACGGTGACCAAGAAGATGGTGCCGACCATCGTCCGGCTGTACAACCAGATGCCGGAGCCACGCTACGTACTCAGCATGGGGGCGTGCGCCAGCGGTGGCGGCCCGTTCAAAGAGGGGTACAACGTCGTTGACGGCATCGACAAGTTCCTGCCGGTCGACGTCTACGTGCCCGGCTGCCCGCCCACACCCCAGGCGCTCATTAATGGCCTGATCGCGCTGCAAGAGAAGATCGATCAGCAGTCGATCGCCACTGCGCCGTGGTACAACAAGAAAGACCCCACTGCGGGCATCTACCCGGTTCCCGTCCTGGGGCCAGACCTGGTCGACCTACGCCAGTTGGACCTGATTCGCCAGGAAGCGGCCAGGCACCCGGTTGAAGACCCCGTCGCCGTGGCCGAGGCCGAGCCGACGCAGCCGCCCGACGTGGACGCCGCCCCCAAGACGGTCGAACCACAATAACCGGAGAGTGTTTCGATGAGCGATGCAATCCTCGATCCTACCACGGCCGACGCCACCGCGCCGACCGCCGAACCCGGCCCGGTTCTAACGCCCATCCAGGAAGCCGCGGCCCGGCTCAAGGAGCTTTACCCCGATGTCGTCAGTGATGACACGCGCGAAGGGTATGAAGGGCTTGTTGTCTATGCCGACTCCCTGCCCGAAGTCGCCAAGTCGCTGCGCGACGAGTTGGGCTTCAACTATCTGTCGAGTTTGACCGGCGTCGATTACCTCGAAGAGGGCAAGCTGGAGGCCGTTTACCACCTCTACAGCATCGCCCGCGGCGGCGGGCCCGTGGTTCTCCACGTCCAGGTCGATCGCAACGAGCCGGTCATCCCGTCGCTGGTGCCCGTCTTCCGCGGCGCGGAGTTTCAGGAGCGCGAGGCGTTCGACATGTTCGGCATTCGCTTCCACGGCCACCCCGACCCGCGCCGCATCTTGACCTGGGAGGGGTTCGAGGGCTTCCCGCTGCGCAAGGATTGGCGCGAACCGTTTTTTGAAGAGGAGCACAAACCCTTCGGCAGCCGCTGGCCCGAAGGTACGGTGTTCCGTGCCGAGGAGAAGACGCCCTACGGCAAGAACGTGCAGTACCCGCGTGGCTGGCTGCCTACCGGCGATGAGTACGACGTAGAGACGGACGTCTACCTGGGCCTGTCCTATAGCCGCGACGCGACGCCGGGGCTGAAGACGGATAAGGTGACGGTCAACATGGGGCCGCAACACCCTTCAACCCACGGCGTCTTCCGCATGGTCGTCACGCTGGACGGCGAGACGATTATCGACCTCAAGCCGGTGATGGGTTATCTGCACCGCAATCACGAGCAGATCGGCGAGCGCAATACGTTCATCATGAACATGCCCTTCACCGACCGGCTCGACTACCTGAGTGGCGTTTCTAACAATCTGGGCTATGCGCTGACCATTGAGAAGCTGTTCGGCCTAACCGTGACCGAGCGGGCCGAGTGGCTGCGCATCCTGAGCGTGGAGTTGATTCGAATCGCCAATCACTTGTGGGCGCTGGGCTTCCTGCTCAACGACCTGGGCGCGTTACAGACGCCCATGCTCTACAACTACATCGAGCGGGAGTTGCTCGTCGACTTCTTCGAGGCTCTGACCGGGTCGCGCATGATGCACAACTACATGCGCTTCGGCGGCGTGGCCTATGACTTGCCGGATGAGGTGCGCGGCATCCCGACGATGAAGTTCCTGGAAGACAGGATTGTCAACTGTCTGCCGAGCGTACTGGACCAGGGTGATGCCCTGTGGACCGGCACGGAGATGTGGATGGCTCAGGCCATTGGAGGTGGCTATCGGTGGGTCGCCGACAGCCTGCCAGGCGGAGGGACGAGGCTTCGCGTGTGCGCATGG
>CALLZA010000974.1 GCA_937858165.1 uncultured Ardenticatenia bacterium | reverse complement strand
TTTTCGTTGTCTTACGTGCCCTCCTGATTTCCGGTGACTCTGTCGTGTCGCATGTAGTGTCGATCTCTCGTGCTTTTTTTTTTATTTTTTTTTTTAAGGATTCGGCGACCACCGAGATCTACACTAGATCGCTCGTCGGCAGCGTCAGATGTGTATAAGAGACAGGCGTACATCAGCGGCAGGGCGACCTGCTTGAGGGCCGGGGTGCGCGGCAGCAGGTTGAACTGCTGGAAGACGAAGCCGACGCGGCGGCCGCGGATGCGCGCCTGGGCGTCGTCGGTCAGCTGGCTGACGTCCTCGCCGCCCAGCAGGTAAGTTCCGCTGTCGGGCGTGTCCAGACAGCCGAGGATGTTCATCAGCGTGCTCTTGCCGCTGCCCGACGGCCCCATGATGGCCAGGAACTCCCCCTCGCTCACCTCCAGGTCGAGGCCGCGCAGGGCATGGACGACGTTCTCGCCCATCTGATAGCTCTTGGTGATGTTGCGCATGGTAATCATGGTTGGTTCTCCTAGTTGCCGGGGGCCTCTTGCTGGTCGGGCGGGCCGAACGACGCCACCGGCAGGTCGTTGCCGATCTGCACCACGTCCCCTTCGGCCAGGCCGCCGGTAATCTGGGTGTAGCGGTTGTCGCGCAGGCCAATGGTCACGGGCACGCTCTCGATCGTCTCCGCGCCGTCGGCGGCGGTGGTGACGAGGTTGACGCTGTAGGTTCCGGTGCTGCGGTCGGCCTGGATAGCGCGATTGGGCAGCAGCAGGACACCGGTCAGTTGCTCGGCCAGCAGCCGGGCGTCGGTGGTCATGCCCACCCGCAGCGGCAGCGCCGTCTCGCCCACATCGAGGGTGACGCGATAGGTGACCAGGTCGCTGTTGGCGCTGGCCTCGGGGGCAATGGCGGCCACAGTGGCCGGCACGGTCTCGTCGGGGAAGGTGGCCGGGGTCAGCTCGGCCGTCTGGCCCACCCGAATCTGGGCGATATCGACCTCATCCACTTCCAGAGCCACTTGCAGGCTGCTCAGGTCGGCCATCTCGACCAGGATGCCGGACGCCGGCTCGCCGGGGCGGGCGTTGACGGCGGTGATGACGCCGTCGAACGGCGCGACCAGCGTCGCCTCGGCCAGCAGCCGCTCGGCGCGGGCCAGGTTGATTTCCGCTGACTCGACGGCCACTTCGGCGGCGACGCGCTGGGCCTCGGTCGGCCCGTTTTGCAGTTGCTCCAGTCGCACCTGGGCCTGGGCCAGCGTGGCGCGGGCGGCGGCGACGGTGGCCGCAGTCGGCCCCTGGTTCAACAGGTCGAGCTGGGCCTGGGCCGCGTCGCGCTGGGCGGCGGCCGAAGCCACGCCGGCCCGCGCCGCGCTGACGCTGCCGGGGTTGCCGTTCACCAGGTCATCGTACGCCTGCTGGGCCGCGGCCAGGGTGGCGTTGGCCTGCTGGGCGGCGGCGCGGGCGTTCAGCTCCATCTCGGCCAGCGTCTCGGCCGTCAGGAAGGCGTTCGGCTCGGTGACCAGGATGGTGGTATGGCTGTCTCTTATACACATCTCCGAGCCCACGAGACCGTACTAGATCTCGTATGCCGTCTTCTGCTTGAAAAAAAAAGAAAGTACAGTTTATTCGAAGATGTCCGCTAGCTAGTACACCACACACAACGACACAAGACATAGACATAGCTCCCCGTCAGAGTAACGCACTCGCGCTGGGCTATTGCAGTGCGCACGCAGTATATCA
>CALLZA010000973.1 GCA_937858165.1 uncultured Ardenticatenia bacterium | reverse complement strand
TCGTCTATCTCTTTTCGTTCTATCTTTGTGTTCTTTGTTGCTTTGCTTCGTCTCTTTCGCGTACGTGATTGTAGCTGCTTTTCTGCATTTCTATCTCTGTTGTACTATCTCTGTCATTGATGTTTTTACCTCTAGTCATCTTTGTGATACATGTCTCTATTTTTTTTTTTAATGATACGGCGACCACCGAGATCTACACTAGATCGCTCGTCGGCAGCGTCAGATGTGTATAAGAGACAGGGCTGATGCCGGCGGCGCGGCAGGCGATGGACTCTTCAACGTAGCGGACGGCGATCTGAACGACGGTCGTCAGCGAATCGGCCGACAGCAGGGCCAGACTCATGCGCTGCAAATGCTCCAGGCGCGAAGTGTATCGGCGCAACGCCTCCTCGGCGCGCAGCCGTTCGGCGACTTGCTCAGCCAGTTGCGCAGTGGCAGCTTCCCGGTGGTCAGGTTCGGCGTGCGGTCGGGGTGGTTCAGACGTAGGGGTGAGTCGTGATGCGTCCATGTGGCTCCCGCCTGAGCCAATTGCGGCCGTGCCAGGCCGACATTTAGCTACGTCATTATACGTACACTTTGGGGATGCGCAAGGTTAACTATAGACCTGACAGGTCTTCGGAGACCTGTCAGGTCTTTGCCTCCGTCTCAGGATAGGCTTGACAGTCAGGCGACGCCGGCTATACTTCTGATACAAAGTATCAGTAACGCAAGGAGTGGATGAATGAACGCATGGCGGAAGTGGGCGATAGGGCTGGCGCTGGGCGTGGCCTTGCTGTCGGGGTGCGGCGGACAGGCGGCTGAGCCGGCCGACCCCGCCGACGCCCTGGCCCCTCTATCCCGGCCAACGATCGCGGCCGCGGCGCTGGACAACCGCCCCCTGCGCGTCGTGGCCACCACCAGCCTCGTCGGCGACGCGGTGGCGCGTGTCGGCGGCGAGTCGATCGCCCTGACGACGCTGATGCCGCCGGGGCAAGACCCGCACAGCTATCAGCCGGCGGCGGCTGACCTGGCCGCCGTGGCCGACGCCGACCTGATCTTCATCAACGGCTGGAACCTGGAAGAAGGGCTGCTGGGCGACCTGGCCGCTGCCGGCGATGCGCCGCTCGTGCCCGTCTCGGCGGGCATCGTCCCGCTGCCTGTGGACGAGGGTGAGGCCCACGAGGCTGAAGAGGACACCGGCGCGGCCGACCACGACCACAAGGGGCCTGATCCTCACGTCTGGCAGGACGTAGGCAACGTCATGCGCTGGGTGGACAACATCGCGGCGACGCTGAGCGAGGCCGACCCGGCCAACGCCGCCGCCTACGCCGCCAACGCCGCTGCCTACCGCGCCGAACTGGCCGACCTCGACCGCTTCGTGCGCGCGCAGACGGCGACGATTCCGGCCGAGCGGCGTGTGCTCGTCACCAACCACGACACGCTGGCCTACTTCGCCGCGGCCTATGACTTTCGCGTGCTCGGCTCCGTTCTGCCCGGGGCCAGCACGCTGGCCGAGGCGACGGCGGCCAACCTGGCGGCGCTGGCCGAGGCGATGGCCGAGGCGGGGGTGTGCAGCCTGTTCGTGGAGACGACGGCCGCCGACCAGATGGCGCGCACGCTAAGCGAGGAGTTGGACGGCTGCGACGAGGTGCGCGTCCTGAGCCTCTACAGCGACGCCCTCGGCCCGCCCGGCAGCGGGGCAGAGAGCTTCGTGGGGATGATGCGGGCGAATGTGGCCCTCATTGTGGAGGGACTTTCCGCCACCGCAGGGGAGCAGGGGAGCGGGGGAGCAGAGGTGATCTGCTCTCCTCTGCTCCCCTGCCCCCCTGCGCCCCTGCATGCCAGGAAGGCAACGTGACCAACCCGCACGGCATCCCCCACGACCCCAACGCCCCCTCGCTGGAGGCGCATGACGTCTGGGCGACCTATAGCGATGGATTGGCGGCCGATGGCCCGCGCCACGCCCTGGAAGGGGTCACCTTTCGCGTCGAGCGGGGCGAGCGGGTGGCCATTGTCGGCCCCAACGGCGCGGGCAAGAGCACGCTGTTCCGGCTCATCGTCGGCACGCTGCGACCGGACCGCGGCCACCTGGACGTGTTCGGCCAGGGGCCGGCCGGCCACATCTGCATCGCCTACGTCCCCCAGCGCACGCAGGTCGACTGGCGCTTCCCGGTGACGGTCGAGGACGTGGTGATGATGGGACGCGTGGGCCAGATCGGTCTGCTGCGGCGACCGGGGCGGGGCGACCGAGCGGCGACGACGGCGGCGCTGGCCCGCGTCGGCGCGTCGGCGCTGGCCCACAAGCAGATCGGCGCGCTCTCCGGCGGCCAGCAGCAGCGCGTCTTCCTGGCCCGCGCCCTGGCCCAGGAGGCGGAGCTGGTGCTGCTCGACGAGCCGCTGAATGGGCTGGACGCGCCCTCGCAGGAGGCGATCCTGGCCCTGCTTGATGACCTGCGGCGCGATGGTGTGACGGTGCTGCTGGCCACCCACGACCTCGACCTGGCCGCCGAGCGCTTCGACCGCATCATGCTCCTCAACCGCCGCATCGTCGCCTTCGGCCCGCCGGCGGACGTGCTGCACCCGGACAGTTTGTTGCGGGCATACGGCGGAATTAGGGGCTAGGGGCTAGGGATTAGGGATTAGAAGCGGTTGACCAACGACTCGCGACCGCCCCACTGACCTACTGAACACTGAATACTGGATACTGAATACTGCTTACTGACCAATGAACTGGCTCCTCGCTCCCCTCCAATACGACTTTATCGTCCGCGCCCTGCTGGCGGCGGTGATCGTCGGCGTCGTCTGCTCCGTGCTGGGCGTCTACATCGTCCTGCGCGGCATGGCCTTTCTGGGCGACGCCATGTCCCACACCTGTCTCTTATACACATCTCCGAGCCCACGAGACCGTACTAGATCTCGTATGCCGTCTTCTGCTTGAAAAAAAAAAAAGAAACAAAAACAACAGACACACATGAGTACATAGCCATAAAATAATATTAATAACACACACGATGAGCAGACAACGGACAACACAACCAACAGAGACAGATCGTCGCATGAGACACACTATCCGCACAATGTACCTCATCTAAGTAACAAGAACGCTGCACGTCCACA
>CALLZA010000972.1 GCA_937858165.1 uncultured Ardenticatenia bacterium | reverse complement strand
GTTTTATGTTATTATGTTGTGTTCTTTTCTTTTTTTTGTTTTTTTTTTTGAATGATACGGCGACCACCGAGATCTACCCCAGATCGCTGGTCGGCAGCGTCAGATGTGTATAAGAGACAGTGCGTAATCTGCGTTTTCTTTATCTTATCTCTTCCGGCGGGCGTTGGTCTCCACGTACTCGACAATCGCCTCGGCCACGCCCACGCCGGTGGCCTTCTCGATCCCCTCCAGCCCCGGCGACGAGTTCACCTCCAGCAGCAGCGGCCCGCGCCGCGAGAGCAGTAGATCGACGCCGGCCACGGCCAGCCCGTGGGCGTGGGCGGCGGCCACAGCCAGCGCCGCCGTCGCCCGGTCGAGCGTCACCGGCTCGGCCGACCCACCTTGATGGAGATTGGCGCGGAACTCCCCCGGCGGCGCGCGCCGCTCCATGGCCGCCACCGGGCGATTGCCGACGACGATGACCCGCAGGTCACACCCGGCGGCCTCGGCGACGTACTCCTGGATGACCGCCTGCTGGTTAAGCTCTTCCGCTCGCCGCAACATGGCCGAGATGGTCGCCAGATGGTGGGCCAGCAGCACGCCCCGCCCCTGGGTGCCGCGAATGAGCTTGACCACTGCCGGCAGTCCGCCGACGGCCTGGACCGCGGCAAACAGCGCCTCCGGTCGGGCGACGACGGCCGGGCGCGGGATGGGCAGCCCGGCCTGGGCCATTACTTGCAGGCTGTGGAGCTTGTCGCGCGAGCGGGCGATGGCGTCTGATGGCGCGGGGGTATAGACGCCGGCCGTCTCGAACTGGCGCACGACGGCCAGCCCGTAGAACGTCACCGACGTGCCGATGCGGGGGATGATAGCGTCGAGCACCGGCAGCGGCGTCGTGGCCGCCAGACCGATGGCCCCGCCGGTTAGCAGGTGGGTCGCGCCGGGGGGAGCGTCGGCCGCGCCCAGGTGGACGGCGACAGAGGTGGTGTCGATGATTTGGGCCTGGTGGCCGCGTGCCCAGACCGCCTGGGCCAGCCGGCGCGTGCTATAGAGCGCGGGGTTGCGAGAGAGGATGCCGATGCGCATGATCGGCTATTGTCCATCGCTCAGCCGTCATTGACCAGAAAAGGGTAAGTGGCTAGGGAGTGGTGAGTCGTGAAGAGCGTTCTTCACGACTCACTGGCCCTTAGCCCCCTTCTTTGCCCCGCACCGCCCTTGCCGTTACAATCCACGACTGGAGCGCCGTTCATGCCCATCGACACGTTTGTCATTGTCCCCACCTATAACGAGGCCGACAACCTGGACGACCTGCTGAGCCAACTGCTGGCCCTGCCGGTGCATCTGGGCGCGATCGTTGTCGATGACAACTCGCCCGACGGCACGGGCGTGCTGGCCGATCGCTGGGCGGCGCAAGCGCCGGGGCGCGTCGTCGTCGTCCATCGTCCGGCCAAGCTCGGCCTGGGCACGGCCTACATCGCCGGCTTCAAGACCGCCCTGCACGAGTTGGGGGCAGAGCGGGTGCTGACAATGGATGCCGACTTCAGCCACAACCCGCGCTACATTCCCGGCATGATCGCCCTCAGCCGCGAGCGGCACGTTGTTATCGGCTCGCGTTACGTGCCCGGCGGCGGCACGCGCCACTGTAGCCGGCGGCGCATCATCCTCAGCCGCGGGGCCAATCTGGTGGCGCGCACGCTGCTGGGGCTACGTGCGCGCGACGCCACGGCCGGCTTCCGCCTCTATCGCCGCGAGGTGCTGCTATCCATTCCACTGGACGAGATCTTCTCCAGCGGCTACTCCTTCCTGGTCGAGATGCTTTTCCTCTGCCAGCGGCGGGGTTGGCAAATCGGTGAGGTGCCGATCATCTTTGAAGATCGGCGCAAGGGGACGACCAAGATCTCGCGCCAGGAGATCTACAAGGCCCAATACACCGTCTTTCGCCTCTTCCTGCGCCGGCTGCGCGGCGGCGAGCCACGCCGGCCGGCCATCGCCGTTGCGCCCGCTATCCGTAATGATCACCGTCAACTGTAATCTGTGCGGTCGGGACGACTATCGCGTCCGTTTCCCGGCCACCGCAGAGCCTGACGCCCTGCGCGTCGATGCCTTCCGCTGTACCCATGCCGGCTACGGCCACCACCCGCAGATCGTCGAGTGCCGCCACTGTGGTCTCGTCTACACCAATCCGCGCTGGCCGACCGAGACGGTGCTCGATGCCTACGCCGCCGTCGAGGATGAGACCTACATCGAAGAGCGCCACGGCCGCGAACTGACCTTCCGCCATCATTTGCGGCAAATCGAACGCATCATCGGCCCGGCCGAGGGGCGCGCCCTGCTGGACGTAGGCTGTCTCTTATACACATCTGACGCTGCCGACGAGCGATCTAGTGTAGATCTCGGTGGTCGCCGTATCATTAAAAAAAAAAAAACAAGAAAAAAGAAGAAAAAAGAAAAAAATACATGAAACAAGCAGATCTGACAGACGACCACTCAAGAACGCTCACACACAAGTACATCTATGAAAGACAAATAGAAAAAGAACACGAGAGCTACTGTATAAAGAGA
>CALLZA010000971.1 GCA_937858165.1 uncultured Ardenticatenia bacterium | reverse complement strand
TTATGATATACCGAGTCACGCAGTTGGGTTATGTTTTTTTTTTTCAAGAAGAAGACGGCATACGAGATCTAGTACGGTCTCGTGGGCTCGGAGATGTGTATAAGAGACAGATTAGAGTTCGGTGTCGATGAGGATCGGGAAGCTCCGAGAAATTGGACGACCCTTACCAAGCTCAGTCAGCCCGATAACGCCTAGAGCGTCAGTAGAGCCGCAAGGCACCTACAGTTATTCAGTTAGCTGGGGCGACTATCAGAGCACTCGCTACGATTGCGTCGTCGAGAACAGAAGGGAACTTCTGGGACGAATAGACAAAATGCGTACCGAGAGAACCGAGAGAAATCCGGTAAATGGTAAGCGGGTCAGAAGGTTACTTGGAGCTCCCCTTTTTTTCGCCCTCCCCCGGCCAGAAGGCGTCGGCCTTCAGCAACCCCACAAACGGCAGATTGCGGTATAGCTCGCGGTAGTCCAGGCCATAGCCGACGACGAAGCGATCCGGCAGGTCGAACCCCTTGTAGTGGATCGGCGTTCTCACCAGGCGCCGTGACCCCTTATCGAACATAGCACACACCTGCAACGACGCCGGTTCGCGGCTGCGCAGGTTCCGCAGCACGTAGTTGAGCGTCAGGCCCGTGTCGACTACGTCCTCCACGAAGAGCACATGGCGCCCGGCGATGGCCGTGTCCAGGTCCTTCAGGATGCGCACCACGCCGTGCTGCCGCGACTCGGCACTGTAGCTGGCGATGGCCATGAAGTCGACCTCGATGGGGATGGTGATCGACCGCGCCAGGTCGGCCAGGAACGGGAAGACGCCCTTCAGCACACCGACCAGCAGCGGGTGGCTGCCTTCATAATCGCGCGAGACGGCCGCGCCGAGCTCCAGCACGCGCGCCTGAATCTGCTCGGCGCTGAACAGGATTTCGCTGATGCCGCCCATCAACTGCTGATAGGCGACGGGGGAGGGGAAGGTCATGTGGGTGGGGTGGGGCCCTGGGCGTCGGTGCCCATGATGCGCGCCGCTTCGTCGTCGAGGCCATAGCGCAACATCAAGGCGCGCAGGTCGCTGCGCTTCCAGAGTTGGATGTTGATCTCCGGGTATAGCTCATTCATCTGCCGCAGCTTGCGGTTCTTCTTGGTCACCAGCCGCGGCCGCATCGTCGTCAGTTCGACGTAGAGGTCTTGCTCCGGCAAATAGAAGTCAGGTGTGAAGGCGATTTTGATCGCGCCCTTCTCATCCCACTCCAGCGCAAACGAGCGCGGCTCATACTCCCAGACCACGCCGTAGTAATCCAGAATGCGCGCAAACTCCTCTTCGATGCGGTGGGAGAACTTCGGCACGGCTGCTGCGGTCATAAGTCATTAGACGACTGATCTATAGGTTTGGCAGAAGAACCTCACGCCAAGATCGCAGAGGACGCTAAGAACGCCAAGAAAGAACTCTTCTTTGCGCTCCCTGCGCTCTTGGCGTGAGGTTCTTATAATCTAGCCTCTTTTGCTCAATCTGCGGATTATACCGCTTTCATCACTTCATACACCCGCTGGGGCGTGAACGGGATGCGGCGCAGGCGGGTTCCGGTGGCGTCGAACACAGCATTGGCGATAGCCGGAGCCACGCCGTCTTTGGGAATCTCGGCGATGGCCTTGGCCCCAAACGGCCCCGTCGGCTCGTGGGTCTGCACCAGGATCGCCTTCAGCCAGGGCATTTCGTCGGCGCGATAGATGTGGTATGGGCCGAAGGCGGCGTTCACCATGCGGCCGTCCTCGTCATAGACCATCTCTTCGCAGTGGCCGTAGCCCAGCGCCTGGACCATGCCCCCCTCGACCTGCCCGGCGGCCGTCAGCGGGTTGATGGGCATCCCGGCATCGACGGCCATGACCAGCTTTGTCACCGTCACCTGCCCCGTCTCCGTGTCCACCTCCACCTCGGCGAACTGACCGGCGAAGGGCGGCGGCGAAGCGGCGCTAACGTACGACGCCTGGGCCATCATCTGCCGCTGGTCGTGCTGGTGGAGCGAGTGCAGGGCAATGCGCTCCATCGACACAGTGCGACCGTCCGGCGCGACCGCCTGCCGGTTTTCTAGCCGGATGTCGCGCGGGTCGTCCAGGTCGAGCATCAACGCCGCTCGCTCGCGGATCTGCTCCGCCAACGCCTCAGCCGCCCGCTTGACGGCCGTACCGGAGATGTAGGTCGTCGAGCTGGCGTAGGCCCCAGTGTCGAAGGGGGTCATGTCGGTGTCGCTGGAGTAGATGACCACGTCGCTCAGGGGCACGCCCAGCACTTCGGCCGCCATCTGGGCCAGAATCGTGTCCGACCCCGTGCCCAGGTCGGTCGCGCCGACCATGACGTTAAATGAGCCGTCGTCGTTGATTTTGATACTGGCCCCGCCCATGTCCAGACCGGGGATCGCCGTGCCGTGCATGCACATGGCCGCCCCCAGCCCGCGCCGTACGTGCGGTCGGCCGGGCACGGTGCGCCACGCCGGGTCATCACGCTGCTCCCAGCCTGTCTCTTATACACATCTCCGAGCCCACGAGACCGTACTA
>CALLZA010000970.1 GCA_937858165.1 uncultured Ardenticatenia bacterium | reverse complement strand
TTTTGAACCAGATTGGTGACTTGCTGTTCATCTTCCAATTTCTGTTCTCTCTCTTTCTTTTTTTTATTTTTTTTTTTTGTTAATGAACCGGCGACCACCGAGATCTACACTATATCGCTCGTCGGCAGCGTCAGATGTGTATAAGAGACAGCGCCGCTTCCCCCTGCTGGGCAGTTCGTCGCGCACCCTGGGCGTCATGCTCGTCGACCACGACGGCTTTGGCGAAGGCTGCGCCGAACCGGATGCACTGCCTAACATCTCGGCGTCGTTCGACGTGCGGCGCGAGGAGCTGGTGCAAAACGTGGCCCGGCAGACGGCGCAAGGGCTGGAGAGCGCTTACCTGCGCGCCGCCCAACAGGAAGAGGCGTGGGTCAACACCGCTCTCTTGCAGGTGGCCGAGGCGGTCAACAGCCTGACCGACCTGAACGAAATCCTCGATACCATCGTCCGCCTCGTGCCGTTGCTGGTGGGCGTCGACGCGGTGTTCATCCTGGTCTGGGACGAGGAGCGGCAACTGTTCCAGGCCGGGCCGAGCTATGGCGTCAGCACAATGGGGCGCGGACTGGTAGAGACGCTGGAGATCGATCGCGACGAGTTCCTGGAGATGTCGCCCCAGCTGGCACAGGAGTTCGGCCAGCCGCGCCTGCCCGGCGCCGGCTACTACGCCATGCGCGTGCCCGGCTGGCTGGAGACGGTGCTGAACACGGCCACGGCCTACAGCTTCCCGCTGATGGCCCGCGGCCGTCTGGTGGGGGCGATGATCGTCGGGCTACAACGCGACCGCCTGGGCCGGACGCCGTTCTCCACCCGCCGCATTAACATTCTCAACGGCATCGCCCAGCAGGCGGCAACGGCTGTCGTCAACAACCAGCTCTACCGCGAGTCGGCCGACCGGGCGCGCATGCAGCAGGAACTGGACGTGGCCCATACGATTCAGGCCAGCTTCCTGCCCGACGGCAGCCCCAGCATCCCCGGCTGCTCGGTCGCTACTTATTGGCAGGCGGCGCGGCAAGTGGGCGGCGACTTCTACGACTTCCTGCCGCTCGACGACGACAAGTGGGGTATCGCCATCGCCGACGTGGCTGACAAGGGCGTGCCGGCGGCGCTGTTCATGGCCCTCAGCCGCACCATCCTGCGCGCGGTAGCCTTTAGCCACAACGACCCGGCCTACGTTCTGGCGCGGGCCAACGAGATCATCGCCCGCGAAGCGCGCTCCGACCTGTTCGTGACGGTGTTCTATGGCGTCTGGGACCCGGCCACGGAGCGCTTCACCTATGCCAATGCCGGGCACAACCCCCCGCTGCTGATGCAGCCCAACGGCGCTTTCCAGCCCCTGCTGGGCCACGGCATGGCTCTGGGCATCCTGCCCGAAGCGCTGATGAAAAGCCACAGCATCGCCCTGCGACCGGGCGAGACGATCATCTTCTACACTGACGGCGTGACCGAAGCGCTCAATGAGGATTACGATGAATTCGGCCTGGAGCGGTTGCAGGTAGCCGCCCGCGCCGCCGCCCGTCAACCGGCGGCAGACATCGTCCGCCAGATCACCGACAACATCCGCGACCACACCGGCCAGACGGCGCAGTTCGACGACATGACGCTGATTGTGATGAAGCGACTGGGGGGCAAGGCAGCGCATTAACGGCGAGCATGCTTGCCGGCTGCGGCGGGCTATCCGATTCGCGCTGCTGCTGTCTCTTATACACATCTCCGAGCCCACGAGACCGTACTAGATCTCGTATGCCGTCTTCTGCTTGAAAAAAAAAAACACACCACCTTAGATGAAACATCTCAATAGTACTACACACTACCATCATATCATACATATGCGACTAGCGCACGCGCA
>CALLZA010000969.1 GCA_937858165.1 uncultured Ardenticatenia bacterium | reverse complement strand
CCCGCGGCCGGCGCGGCGTGGGCGCCGCCCCGGCCGCCTCGTGCTGGGTCTCGGCGCCAGCCAAGCGGCGGGGCGGGGGGGGGGGCCCCCGGCTCGCGCGGGCCGAGCGCCGGTGCCCCCCGCGCCGCCTCGGCCGCGTCGCGTCCCACCCCACCACGACCCTGAGCGCTCAGCAGCGCCCGCTGCAACTGCCCTTCGGCCGATTGGGGATAAGTGGCAATGAAAGCAGCCAGAGAGCGGTTGGCCTGGTGGGGCGCGCCGCCCTGGCGCAACGTTTGGACGGCCCGCAGTTGCGCTGCCGGGTCGCCGGTTGCCACGGCCGTCGCCTCGAAGTGGGCTTGCTCGGCAGCCGTGTCGAAGGCGGGCATCTCGAACGACCCCGCCCGGTCGGCCCGCCAGAACCACAACAACAGCGCGATGTGGACGACGGCCGCTGCTCCGCTTAGCAGCGGCGTAGCGACAAAGTCGTAGATCGTCCGCCAGTCACCGATGGGCAGAAACAGGCTGAAGACGGGGTAGTAGAGCAGCGAGAAGTAGAGCTGGAAGCGAAAGGCGCGCAAGCCGAAGTACTGCACCGTGCGGCTGGCGTGGCGGCGCAGCAGCAGCCACAGCGCCAGGCCGAAGGCCAGCGAGCCTAACGTGCCGGCCAGGGCGATGATCCAGTTCTGGGTAGGGGTAAATGTGCCCTGAGGCACGACGTAGCCCCAGAAGACGCGATAGCCGAACTCGACGACCTGGCCGCCGAACAGCCAGATCGCCGCGGCATGCGCCAGTTCATGCACCAGGACGGCGGGCGGGACGCCGACAAAGAAGGCGGCCTGCTCGGCCTGTTGCTGCTTGGCCCTGGTCAGTGGCTCTTGCCGCAGCTCGGCCCAGTTGCGGATGATCTGGACGACGAGTTGGAGGGCGCGGCCGATGTACAGCAGGGCGAGAACGTTGAATAGACCCGATATGACCGACATCAGCAGACCAGTAGGTCGATGATAGCCCAGGTGGGCGATTTGGCAAATCGCCCACCGTCGCGCCGTTTATGCTAAAATCCCTTCGTGGCCACCAAACAGGAGTTCATCGCCGGTCTGCCGCTCTTCGCCGATCTGAGCGAAGCTGCCCAGGCGGCCGTCGCGCGCGTCGCCCGTGAGTACGCCTTCGAGGCGAACGCGGTCATCGCCTACCAGCGCGACGTGGCCAACAGCCTCTACATTGTCAAGGAGGGGCGGCTTTTCGCGCGCGCCATCGACGCCAACGGTATCGCCCGCGAGACACGCTCCTATACGCCAGGGCAGTCCTTCAATGACCTGTGGCTGTTTGTGCCCGGCATCCACACCGCTACGGTGAAAGGAGCTGAGGCCGGCCGGTTGCTCATCATCAACAGCGCCGACTTCCTGGGGCTGCTGGAGGAGTATCCGGTCATCATTAATGACCTGGCCCCGCGCGACGACGGCGAAATCCACTACGGCCTCAGCGATGTGGCCTGGCGCGAGGCGCAGAAGATGAAGTTGCGCCGCCGGGTGCGCGCTTCGTCGGCCGCCGCCCTGCTGCCGGAAGAGCGCCTGGAGTTCTTTGCCCGCCGCAGCCTCTGGCTGTTGGCCGGGCGGCTGGTTATGCCCATCCTGCTCATCCTGCTGGCCATTGTCATCGCCTTCATCATGCCGACCGACACCGGCTTGCAACGCGCGCTCAAGGTCGGCGCGCCCGTCGCGCTGCTCCTCATCGGCGGCGTCTGGGTGGCCCTGCGCATCATCGACTGGCGCGGCGACTACTTTATCATCACCAACCGCCACCTGACCCACCACGAGTTCGACCTGCGCCACTTCCGCGTGCGCCTGGTCAAGATTCCTATCGGTCAGGTGCAGACGGTCGAGGTGTTGAAGCCGTCGCTGCTGGCCAACGCCTTCAACGTCGGCTCGGCCCGGGTGACGACCCGGCTCTTATACACATCTGACGCTGCCGACGAGCGCTCTAGTGTAAATATCGGTGGTCGCCGGACACTTAAAAAAAAAAAAAAAAAG
>CALLZA010000968.1 GCA_937858165.1 uncultured Ardenticatenia bacterium | reverse complement strand
CGGGCCGGGGTGATTTGTGGCTCATCGCCTCCGGCCCTGTGTGTGCCCCACCGCCCGCCGACAGGCGGGTCAGCACGAGGCCGGGGGCGACGAGTTGTACGGTGATGCCGCGCGAGCCAAGCTCTTTGGCCAGGGACTTAGGGAAGCCGAGGAGGCCCGCCTTGGACGCGGCGTAGTTGGTCTGACCCGGCTGGCCGACGATGCCGGAGACGGAGGAGATGTTGATGATGCGCCCGCCCTGCTTGCGCCGCAGCATCGGCCGCGCCGCCGCCTTGCAGACGTTGAAGACGCTCTTCAGGTTGGTGGCCAGCACCACGTCCCACTGCTCCTCCTTCATCGACAGGAGCAGCGTGTCGCGGGTCGTGCCGGCGTTGTTGACGACGATGTCGATGTGGCCGTAGGCGTCGATGGCGGCCTTGATCAGCCCCTCGGCGGCGGCCGTGTCGCTGACGTCGGCCCGGATGGCCACTGCTCGCCCGCCGGCGGCGGTGATGGCGCTGACGACGGCCTCGGCCGCCTCGGCATTCGATTGGTAGTTGACGACGACCGTGGCCCCCTCGGCGGCCAGCGTCTCGGCGATGGCCCGCCCGATGCCCCGCGACGCCCCGGTGACGACGGCGATTTTGCCTTCAAGTAACATAGCAGAGAGCTTAACCCAAAGCCGGTCTGGTGCAAAAAACAAAGAACCTCACGCCAAGATCGCCAAGGACGCCAAGAACGCAAAAAGAATAATCTTCTTGGCGTTCTTGGCGCTCTTGGCGCTCTTGGCGTGAGGTTCTTATCCCTCGAACTTGGTTCTAGCCGCCGCCCGGTCGATGCGCTTGACCAATCCCAGCAGCACGTCGCCGGGGCCGACTTCGACGTAGGCGTCCACGCCCAGCGCGCCGAGTTGGCGCACGGAGTCCGTCCAACGCACCGGCGCGGTCAGCTGCGCCGTCAGCTCGGCGCGAATCTCGTCGGGGGTGGTGATGGGACGGGCGGTGACATTGGCCACGACGGGGATGCGCGCCGCGGCCAGCGGGGCGGCGGCCACGGCGGCGGCGAACGCGTTGGCCACGCTGTCCATGAGTGGCGAGTGGGCGGCGATGGAGATGGGCAGGCGGACGACCTTGCGCGCCCCGGCCGCGGCCAGCAGGCTCATGGCCCGCGTCAGGGCTGTCTCGTCGCCGGTGATGACCACCTGGCCGGGGCAGTTGTCGTTGGCCACGCCGACCGTTCCCCCCGTCTCGGCCGCCGCCGCGGCGCAGACCTCGGCCACCGGCGCGGCGTCCAGCCCCAGAACGGCGGCCATGCCCCCCGGCTGCCGCTGGCCGGCCAGCTTCATCAGCTCGCCGCGCCGCCGCACCAGGGCCAGCCCGTCGGCGAAGCCCAGCGCCCCGGCCGCGGCCAGGGCCGAGAACTCGCCCAGCGAGTGGCCGGCCACGTAGGCGGCGTTGGCCTGTCCCCGTTCCGTCAGCACGGCCCAGGCGGCCAGGCTGGTGGTGTAGAGCGCCGGCTGCTGGACGGCCGTGTCGGTCAGCGCCTCTTCCGGCCCGTCGAAGCACAGCCGCGACAGGGGGAAACCGAGGCGCGCGTCGGCCTCGTCGAACAGGGCGCGGGCGGCCGGCTGGCGGTCGTAGAGGTCGCGGCCCATGCCGACGAACTGCGACCCCTGGCCGGGGAAGAGGAAGGCGGTAGACATGCGTTTGTGTAGGGGCGGGTCACTGACCAGCCCCTACACAATGACTACTCTTCGCGTTCGGGGAGAATCTGGCGGCCGTTGTACTTGCCGCAACTGGTGCAGACGTGGTGGGCGCGCTTCATCTCGCCGCAATCGGGGCAGGGGACGAGGTGATAGAGGCTCAACGCATCGTGCGCGCGCCGCTTGTCGCGGCGGGCCTTGGAGACTTTTCGCTTGGGAACAGCACCCATGATGTCACTTCCTTAGTCAATTCAACTGCAAATTCGCGCCTGGGCGATAGACGACAAAAATAAGCGGCTAGCGTAGCCGCGAACCATGATTATAGCCCCACCAGCCCGCCTGTCAAGGAGCCGCGTTGCCTCAAAAATAATGTTACCGAAGGGGTATCGGCTGCCTCAAAAATGATGTTACTTTGCCGGGATGAGCAAGGAGCATCAGTTGAGTCAGCGAAGCAAACGGGAAGTCATCGAAAGACGAA
>CALLZA010000967.1 GCA_937858165.1 uncultured Ardenticatenia bacterium | reverse complement strand
TATTATTACGTTGTGTGGCATGCGGAGTGCTGTTGGTCATGCTGGAGCTAGTGATCTGTGTTGTTTCCGTGTGTTGTGTCAGAGTCGCAATAGATCAGCTTGTCTTGGTTTTTTTTTTTTCAAGCAGAAGACGGCATACGAGATCTAGTACGGTCTCGTGGGCTCGGAGATGTGTATAAGATACAGGCCGAGCGCTGGCTCTGTGGCGCGCCGCCGGCGATCTGGCCGGCGTGGCCGAGGCGTTGCGGCTGCTGGGTCTGGCCGTCTGTCGCGGCGGGCAGCCCGACACGGCCGTCGATCATCTGGAAGAAGCCGGCGCGCTGGCCGAGACGACCGGTAACCGCTACTTACGCTTGCTCTGCCGCCTGGCGCTGGCCGAGGCGCTGTTGGCCCGCGACCGGGCCGAGGCGGCCGAGGCGACACTGCGCGGTGTCATCGCCGCCGCCGAGGATGGGCAACGGCTCGGTACCTGGCTCCACCTGCCCGCGGCCCACGCCCTGCTGGCCCAGGTGCTGCGCCGCCAGGGGCGGGGGGACGAGGCTACGTGGCGCGACGGAGCGTCGTGGCGCGACGAAGCGTCGCGGCGCGCCGACCGCCGCTGAGCCGCCGGGCAATCGTCGCTTTCACGCCTTCCCGGCTGTGGTATACTTGCGGCCGTTAGCTGTCAGTTCGTAGTTGACAGCGGTCCGTCGTCTCTTTCGTAAAGAGTTGGTCAACAGCTAGCGACCTGCTGTCCTACTGATCACTGACAACTGACAACTGACAACCGACAACTATTCTGTCCTGAGCACACTCTTGGAACTCTTCGACTCACTACTGGATCGCCTCACCCTCATCCGCATCGTTGATGTTGTTGACATCCTGCTGGTCACGCTGATCATCTTCGGCGTGCTGATGCTGATCCGGGGCACGCGCGCCGTGCAGCTGTTGCGCGGCTTGTTGGTGCTGGGGGCGATCATCTTCCTGCTGGCCCAGGTCTTCGAGTTGCGAGGGTTCACCTGGCTGATCGACAACATGCTGCCGGTGCTGCTGCTGGCTATTCCGGTCATCTTTCAGCCGGAGTTGCGCCGGGCGTTGGAGCAACTGGGCCTGGCTGGCCGCTATCTGCGCTTCTTCCGGCGCGACGACATCAACCCGGTGGTCATGGCTTTCAAGGACGCCGCGCTGCGCCTGTCGCAACGCCGGCATGGGGCCTTGGTCGTCTTCGAGCAGGACACGGGACTCCAGGAGTACGTTGATACTGGTGTGCAACTGAACGCTGAGCCATCGCCTGAGCTGTTCCTGACTATCTTCAACAAGCACACCGAGTTGCACGATGGGGCGATCATCGTCCGCGGCGATAGGCTGGCGGCGGCCGCCTGCGTGCTGCCCCTGTCTACCAGCAGCCTGTCCGACCGGCAGATGGGGTTGCGCCACCGCGCCGCGCTGGGCATCAGCGAAGTTAGCGATGCCGTGGCCGTCGTCGTGTCGGAGGAAACGGGCCAGGTGTCCATCGCCCACAACGGCCGCATTCTGCGCCGCCAGGAGATAGCCCGCCTCGATACTATTCTCCACGCCCTGCTGACCGGGCCGCGGCAGCCTATGTTGCGGAGGGAGAAGCGTGAACCGCGCGCGTGACGCTCTGACCACCATCGCCTCCCTTTTGCTGGCGCTCGTCCTGGCTGTTGCCATTTGGACCAACGCCACCCAGGCTGAAGACCCGGTGCGAACGCGCTTCCTGGAGGTGCCCCTGGAGTACGTCGGCTTGCCGGCCGACACGGTGCTGGTCGACGCCGACGCGCGCCAGGTGGTGCAAATCCGCCTGGAGGGGCCGGACTCCGTTTTGGAGGCGCTGACACCGGCGGAGTTCACGGCCACAGTTGACCTGAGCCGCGTACCCTCGGGCGAGACGGTCGAGGTCGATATCGTCGTCAGTGGCGGCCGGGTGGGGGCGACTATCTCTTTCATCACGCCGGAGGCCATCGACGTGTTGCTGGAACAGCAGGTGACGCGCGATGTGCCGGTGGAGCTCGACCTGCGCGGCACAGTGGCCCGCGGTCACAACCAGGGGGAGCCGCTGTTGGACCCGCCGAGCATCCGCGTCGCCGGGGCGGAGAGCCGCGTCAGCGAACTCGATTTCGCCCTGGTGACCGTCTTTCTCAACAGCACGGCCGAGACGTTGGTCGAGTCGTCGCAGCCGGTCTTCTACGATCTGGCCGGGCGCGTCGCCAGCGTTACCGGGCTGGACCTAAGTAGTGATGAGGTGACCGTGACTGTGCCGGTGGAAGAAGCCGCCGGCTTTGCCGATAAGCTGGTGACGGTCGAGTGGGTGGGCGAGCCTGCCCCCGGCTATCGCCTGCTGAGTGTCACCGCCGACCCACCGAGTGTACTGGTGGAGGGGCGGCCGGCGCTGGTCAACCGCCTGACGAGCGTGACGACAGAGGCCATCGACATCAACGGCCTGACGCAAACGTTTGAGCAGACGGCCGTGCTCGACCTGCCGGAGGGCATCTCCGTCGATCCGGAGCTGCTCGTCACCGTGCGCATTGAGGTCGAGCCGATCCTGACCACCAGTACCTTCATCCGCATCCCCGAGCGACGCGGGCTGCGTAGCGGCTTCGAGGCGACGATGGAGCCATCACAGGTGCGGGTCGTCGTCTTTGGGCCGTTGCCGGTGCTCGACGCGCTGGCCGAGAGCGACGTGCGCGTCATCGTAGACCTGTTCGGCCTGGAAGAAGGCACTTACTCCATCGAGCCGGACGTCATCGTGCCCGACCGGGGCATCGAGGTGCGCTCCGTGCAGCCGACGGCGGTCAGCGTGACCATCGCCGAGACCGAGGCCATCGCGCCGGGGCCGCCCGTGGCTGCCGGAACCCGACCACCGGGCAGCGCCGTCACTCAGGTCGCCACCCCCGTCCGCCGGGCGATCACCCCGCCGGCGGTCTGCGATCCAACACCGGTTGGCGTTCGCGTGGGGCTGCCGACAATCTGTTTACAGGGACAAGAAACGCAATGAGTCGTAAACCGCTGGTGGCCCTTGTCGGCCGGCCCAACGTGGGCAAATCGACGTTGTTCAACCGCATCATCGGCCGCCGGCTGGCCGTGGTGTCCGACGTGGCCGGAACCACGCGCGACCGCCTCTATGCCGACGGCGAGTGGGGCGGCGTGCTCTTCACCGTCATCGACACCGGCGGCATTGAGATCACCGAGGGGCGGGCGACCGCACCGCTGTCGGAGGATTCGGAGCAGTTCTTGCCCCTCATCCGGCAGCAGGCGGCCGTAGCCATGCAGGACGCCGATGTCATCGTCCAGGTGGTGGATGGCCAGTCGGGCATCACGGCCGCCGACCGCGAGGTGGCCGACATCCTGCGCCAGTCCAAGAAGCCGGTTGTCGTCGCCGCCAACAAGCTGGAGTCGGCCAAGCTGTGGGACACGGCCTACGAGTTCTACGAGTTGGGTCTGGGCGAGGTCATCGCCGTCTCCGCCCTGCACGGTTCGGGCACGGGCGATCTGCTGGACGCCATCGTCAACAGTCTGCCGCCGTCGGACCCGGCCGACGAGGTCGAAGACGAGTCGACCAGGATCGCCATCCTGGGGCGGCCGAACGTCGGCAAGTCGACGCTGCTGAACAAGCTGGTCGGCGAGGAGCGGGTGATCGTCAGCCCCATCGCCGGGACGACGCGCGACGCCATCGACGAGAGAGTTCGCTGGCACGGCCAGGAGTTCACACTGATCGACACGGCCGGCATCCGGCGGCGGGGCAAGATCGATCCGGGGGTGGAGAAGTACAGCGTGTTGCGGGCGCTGAAGACGCTGCGGCGGGCCGACGTGGCTCTGCTGCTCATCGACGGTGAGGAGGGCGTCACGGCGCAGGACGCCCACATCGGCGGGATGCTGACCGAGGAAAACGTCGGCGTCATCATCCTGATTAACAAGTGGGACATCGTGGAGAAGGACGCCTACACCATGCCCACTTACGAGAAGAAAGTGCGCGGCGAGTTGGCGTTCCTGAGCTACGCGCCGCTGCTCTTCGTCTCGGCCGAGACGGGCCAACGCCTCAACAAGATCTTCCCGACGGTGCTGGAAGTGCAGTCCTCACGAGAGCAGCGCGTGGGCACGGGCGAGCTGAACGACCTGTTGCGCGACATTCTGGCCAACCACCCGCCGCCCACCAAGGCGGGTACACAACTGAAGTTCTACTATGCCACGCAGGTAGCCGTGGAGCCGCCGACGTTCGTCTTCTTTGTCAATCGGCCGGAGATGATCCACTTCGGTTATCAGCGCTACATCGAAAACCGCATCCGCGAGAAGTTTCTCTTCACGGGCACGCCGATCCGGTTGCTGTTTCGCGGGCGAGAGAAAGAGAAGATCGAGAAGAAATAGCACGCTGATGACGCAGATTGACGCTGATCCAGGGCTTATCGGCGTTCATCAGTGCCGTCGGCGTCATCTGCGTGCCATTCCGCTCAGCAGAGCTTCCTTCATCTGCCGGCCGAGGGCGGGAATGCTGTGCTCGGCCAGGTAGCGGGCGTGGCCGGCGACGGCGATGGCTTCGCGCCGCGCCGGGTCGGCCCGCAACGCGCTGAGACCTGCGGCCAGCGCCTCCGGGCTGTTGCGCTCGATCAGATAGATCTCCTGACGGTCGGCCAGCGCGGCGCGGATGGTCGGCGAGTCGGCGCTGATGACCGGCCGGCCCATCGCCAGCCCCTCCCAGACCTTGTTTTGCACGGTGAAGTTGGCCTGGCGCGTGGTGCCGAAGACGCCCAGGCAGACGTGGGCCGTCGCCAGCCCGTCGAGCAGCTCGTCCTGGCTGACAAAGCCGTGGAAAGTGACGTTGGACAGGCCCAGTTCGGCCTGTCTCTTATACACATCTCCGAGCCCACGAGACCGTACTAGATCTCGTATGCCGTCTTCTGCTTGAAAAAAAAAAAAACAGACACACGACGTAACGTATCACTACACAACACACAAGAATACA
>CALLZA010000966.1 GCA_937858165.1 uncultured Ardenticatenia bacterium | reverse complement strand
TGTTCGTTGGTCGTGTCTCTGACGTGATTGTAGCTATAGATGATAGTTTTGATAGTGGAGGGTGTGAGTGTTTAGTGTGTGTGTGCTACGTTTGTGTTTTTTTTTTCAAGCAGAAGACGGCATACGATATCTAGTACGGTCTCGTGGGCTCGGAGATGTGTATAAGAGACAGTGCAGGCTCCATGACGGCCAGCGCGGGCTGTGCTTCGTGCGCGGCGCGACGGGCGGCGAGGTTGTGCTGACGACCTACGGCCGCTCCAGCGGCTTCTGCGTCGATCCCATCGAGAAGAAGCCGCTCAACCACTTCCTGCCGGGCACACCTGTCCTCTCCTTTGGCACCGCCGGCTGCAACCTGGCCTGCAAGTTCTGTCAGAACTGGGACATCAGCAAGTCGCGCGAGTGGGACACGCTGGCCGACCAGGCCGCGCCGGAGACGATTGCCCAGGCGGCCCGCCAGCTCGGCTGCCGCAGCGTGGCCTTCACCTACAACGACCCGGTCATCTTTATGGAGTACGCCATGGACGTGGCCGACGCCTGCCGCGAAGTGGGCATCCAGTCGGTGGCGGTGACGGCCGGCTACATCAACGACGCGCCGCGGCGGGCGTTTTTCGCCCATATGGACGCGGCCAACGTCGACCTGAAGGGGTTCACGGAGGCGTTCTATCGCGACGTGTGCGCCGGGGAGCTGGCGCCGGTGCTGGACACGTTGCGCTATCTGAAGCACGAGACGGCCGTCTGGTTCGAGCTGACGACGCTGCTCATTCCCGGTCTGAACGACAGCGATGAGGAGCTCGACGCCATGACGCGCTGGGTGGTCGACGAGCTGGGGCCGGACGTGCCGATGCACTTCACCGCCTTCCACCCCGACTACAAGCTGCTCGACCGGCCGCCGACCCCGGCGGCGACGCTGAGCCGGGCGCGCGCCATTGCCCAATCCAACGGCGTGCGCTACGCCTACACCGGCAACGTCCACGACGAAGCCGGCGGCAGCACCCGCTGTCACGCCTGCGGCGAGCGGCTGATCGGCCGCGACTGGTACACGCTGACCGAGTGGAAGCTGACCGACGACGGCCATTGCCGCCGCTGCGGCGCGGTCTGCGCCGGGGTGTTCGACGGGCCGCCGGGGCAGTGGGGGGCGCGGCGGCGGCCGGTGCAATTAGGTTCCAGGGTCTAGGTTCTAGGGGCTAGGGAAGAGCGCTCTTCCCTAGCCCCTAGAACCTAGACCCTGGAACTTAATCTGTGAAATCTGTGTAATCTGTGGTTTCCTTCTCTGCTATGGCTAAAACGGCGGGCTGGCAGCGGAACGCAAGGGCGGCGTGGCGCGATACGCTGGTGCTGTTGCGCCAGTTCGCCGGGCCGCTGCTGCTGTTTGTGGCCGTGCTGGTCGGCGGGGGGCTGCTCTACGACGCGCTGGCGGCCCGCGCCGGGCAGCCAATGGACGGGCCGGTGGAGTCCATCTACGGCGTGCTGGAGATGATCTTCCTGCAACCGCTGGGCGACTTCCCCGACGTCTGGTATCTGCAACTGTTCTACTTCGTCATGCCCATCGTCGGCATCGGCATTCTGGCCTTCGGGCTGGCCGACTTTGGGCGGCTGTTCTTCAATCGCCGCGCACGGCGCAAGGAGTGGGAAATGGCTGTCGCCTCGACCTTCAGCGGCCACGTCGTCCTCGTCGGCCTGGGGCATCTGGGCTTCCGCGTCATGCAGGAGCTGGTGGAGCGCGGGCAGGACGTGGTCGTCATCGAGCAGAACCCCAAGCCCAACCTGGCCGACGAGGCGCGGCGGCTGAACGTGCCGGTCATTCAGGACGACGGGCAGCGACAGGAGACGCTCATCGGCGCGGCCGTGGCCCGGGCGCGGGCCATCGTCCTCTGCACCCAGAACGACGTGCTCAACCTGCAGATCGCCTTCATGGCCCGGCGGCTGAACCCCGGCATCGAGGTGGTCATGCGCATCTTCGACGACGCCTTCGCCGAGGAGGTGGCGCGGCAGTTCGGCTATCGGGCGATGAGCGCCACGGGCATGGCCGCGCCGACCTTCGCCGCCGCGGCCACGGGCATGGACATCGCCCGGCCGATCACCATCGAGGGGCAGCCGTTCAGCCTGGGCACGCTGACCGTCGGCCGCGGTTCGCGGCTGGCGGGGCTGTCGGTGGGCGCGGTGGAGCGGGAGTACGACGTCAGCGTGGTGCTGTTGCGGCGGGATGGGGCGTCGGACTACCATCCGGCGGGGGAGAGTTGCCTGTCCGCCGGCGATGTGGTGGCGGTGCTGGGCAGCCCGGAGCCGATCGGCCGGCTGGCGCGGGCCAACAACCCCTAGCGATGGACGATGGACACCACCAACCCCGTCGTCATGCTCAACGCCGGCGTCTGGCACATCGTCGAGAGCGGCCGGGCGTCGGACGTGGCCCTCTGCGGGCGGCCGCTGCGCGAGAAGCGCGCCCACAGCCGCCTGCGCACCGTCGGCCGCGAACACGTCTGCCCGGACTGTCTGCGGGTGCTTGAGAAAGAAACCACGGATTAGGGGCCAGGTTCCAGGGGCCAGGGAAGAGAGCCGGGAACCTGGCCCCCGGCATTGCCCCCTTGCTATTCCCCCTGTCTTGTTGTATCATTTCAACAATACGGCTGGCTATGGGCCAGGATAGTTGTAGTACCGGCAGTAATGGGTAACGACGTAAAGCGGGTGAGACAACTGATCGACATCAAAGGTATCCGCGACGGGTTGCTCATCCGCGTGGGCGACGGGCCGGACGTGGCGCTGGGCGAAGCGCTGGCCGAGACGCTGGCCGGCAAGCGGGCCTTCCTGGCCGGCAGCCGCATCGCCCTCGACGTCGGCCGCCGTGCCCTGGACGACGCCCAACTGGCCGCGCTGCACCAGCTCTTCGAGGCCCACGAGCTGACGCTGTGGGCCGTGCTGGCCGAGGACGCGGCCACCCGCGAGGCGGCCCGCCGCGCCGGGCTGGCCACGCGCCTCTCCGGCAGCGCCACCGACCTGGAGGGCAACGCCCTGGGCGGGCGGGCCAACGGCGGCGAACCGCCGGCCAAGGAGCCGCCCCCGGCCAACGCCCTGCTGCTGCGCGAGACGGTGCGCTCCGGCCGCGCCCTGTGGCACGACGGCCACGTGGTGATTGTGGGCGACGTGAACCCCGGCGCGGAGGTCATGGCCGCGGGCAGCGTCATCGTCTGGGGGCGGCTGCGCGGGCTGGTCCACGCCGGGGCGCTGGGCGACGCGACGGCGGTCATCTGCGCCCTGGAGCTGAACCCGACGCAACTGCGCATCGCCGACCACATCGCCGTGGCCCCCGACAGCGGCCCCGGCCGCGCCCCGGAGCAGGCGGCCATCCGCGACGGGCAGATTGTGGCTGAACCGTGGAGCGCGCGACATGGTGGATAATGAAGAGATAAACCACAGATTACACCGATTACACAGATTAAGAGTTTGAATCTGTGAAATCTGCGTAATCTGTGGTTCCCTCTTCTCGGTAGCTGCCATCAAGAAGTGCGCGGTGATGGCAGGCGCCTTTACGACAGGAATGAACGGAAGGTCGAACGCTATGAGTGCACAAGTATTGACAGTTACCTCCGGCAAGGGGGGCGTCGGCAAGACGACTGTGACGGCCAACCTGGCCACGGCGCTGGCCATGCTGGGCAAGCGCGTCACGGCCATTGACGCCGACATTGGCCTGCGCAACCTCGACGTGGTCATGGGGCTGGAGAACCGCATCGTCTATGACCTGGTCGACGTGGTCGAGGGGCGCTGCCGGCTGCGCCAGGCGATGATCAAGGACAAGCGCCAGCCGGAGCTGTACCTGATTCCCGCGGCCCAGACGCGCGACAAGACGGCCGTCAGCCCGTCGGACATGGTTCTCATCTGCGACCAGTTGCGGCAGGAGATGGACTACGTCGTCATCGACTCGCCGGCGGGCATCGAGCGCGGCTTCCGCAACGCCATCGCCCCGGCCGACAAGGTGATCATCGTCACCAACCCGGAGGTGTCGGCCGTGCGCGACGCCGACCGCATCATCGGCCTCATCGAAGCCGAGGAGAAGGGGCCGGGCCAGCTCATCATCAACCGCCTGAAGCCGACGATGGTCAGCCGCGGCGACATGCTCTCGGTCGAGGACGTGCTCGACATTCTGGCCGTGGAACTGCTGGGGGTCATCCCCGAAGACGAGGGCATCCTGGTGGCCAGCAACCAGGGGCTGCCGCTGGTGATGCACGGGCTGAACGGCAGCAGCGCCGGCGAGGCGTTCCGCCACGTGGCCCGGCGGCTGGACGGGGAGGACGTGCCCTTCATGGACCTGACGGCCCGGCCGACGTTCATGAGCCGGCTGCGGACTTTCATGGTGGGCAAATAAGAAAGGGAAACCACAGATTACACAGATTTCACAGATTAAGAGATTTAATCTGTGAAATCTGTGTAATCTGTGGTTCCTTCTTCTGTGTAAGGAGCAGGGTATGAGTTGGCTCGATCGATTGCTCGGCCGGAACGAAGGCAGCGGCCAGGTGGCCAAGCAGCGCCTGCAGATGGTGCTCATCCACGACCGCGCCGATCTGCCGCCGGGGCTGCTGGAACAGATCAAGGACGACATCATCGCCGTCATCGCCAAACACACGGCCATCGACAGCGACAACGTCGTCGTCCACCTGGAGCAGGACACGCACGAGAACCGGCTGATCGCCGAGGTGCCGCTGCTGGCCGGCCGCCGCAATGGCAGGGGCCTGTCTCTTATACACATCTGACGCTGCCGACGAGCGATCTAGTGTAGATCTCGGTGGTCGCCGTATCATTAAAAAAAAAAAAAGAGCAAAAGGCGGATGTCACGGATCGAAGTAACAACTACAAACAACAGTGACGTACGATATGCATGTAACAGCTAGATCACAGTACATGTCAAGCAAACCATAGACAGATACGTACGATGAGAACCACAGGAACACGACGAATAACGAGGGCCTAAAG